>NZ_JBZAYA010000030.1:0-33766 GCF_058244265.1 Arthrobacter sp. SE2
GCCTCTTGCAGCGCTTGACAACCATAGAAGGGTCAACAACTGCGAGCCAGTTGGGGTTTAACGGCGGGTCAGAGGCCGACTTCGGCTGACTGGAGGAGGGCGACGGCGTCCGGCTGGCCCTCGAAGGTGACCAGCGCGTGATGCGTCCGGCCGTGGGCGTGCATCAGGAGTTCACCGGGCTCGCCCACGATGGCAACCGATACGGGAGCCCGCTTGGCAACATGGCGGGGACCGGTGGGGCGGACCAACACGATCCCGAGGTCCACGCCGCGGTACAGAATGGCGGCGCGCTTGATCAATTCATCCCACAAGGCGTCCGAGTATTCCTCGTCCAGGGCCCGTGGAGCCCAACGGTCTCCGGCCCGGCGGATGTCCTCCGTGTGCACGAAATATTCGATGAGGTTGGAGGACTCGTCGAGGGCCTTGATCTTGAGGGGAGACAAGGCGGGCGGCCCTGAGCGGAAGGTATTCACCAGTTCGGCGTAATCTTCCGTGGTTTTCAGCTTGGAGGCCAGTTTTGCCGTGGCTTTATCCGAGGCCCGGGCGAGGCTCTTGATGACCAAGCCGATGCCGACGGCCGCTTTGCGTTCCCGCAAGTACAAGTGCGCCGCGAGGTCCCTTGTCAGCCACCCTTCGCAGAGCGTGGGGGAGTCAGGTCCGGCCGCCAGGAGTGTTTCGGCCAGTACTTCGCGGGAGGGATCGACGAAATGCATCACTTGTGAAACTAGCACGAGACGCGCTCTGTTGCGCAGTGGAACCGCCGCTGAATTTCGGCTCCACACGAGGCACTAGACTTGATCTGATGTCTGAGCAGTCAACACCTCCAGCCACGCCCGCAGCCGCTTTCGCCGCGGCGCCCGCCGTCGTGCCCGTCAGTCCGCTCCCGCACGAGCTGGCCGCCGCGCTGAAGCGCGATTCTGCCGGCTTGGTGGCGGCGATCATCCAGCAGTTCGACACCGACGAAGTGCTGATGCTCGGCTGGATGGACGACGAGGCGTTGCACCGGACCCTGACCACGGGACGCGTGACATTTTTCTCCCGGTCCCGGCAGGAATACTGGCGCAAGGGCGACACCTCCGGGCACGTCCAGTTCGTGAAATCGGTGGCCTTGGATTGCGACGGCGATGCCCTCCTGGTCCGCGTCGACCAGGTAGGCGCGGCCTGCCACACCGGGACACGCACGTGCTTCGATGACCGGAGCCTCGCCGCCGTGAGCGGCGAGCGGGACTAGGCCACCACACACCATCCACTGAGGCAAGCACACAAGAAGAGGCGGAGAACACTAACCATGCAGGACCTTGGAATCATCAGCCCGGGCCTGGAGGAGTTCCGCGAACTCGCCGCACACAGCCGCGTCATCCCGGTCCGGCTCAGGGTACTGGCCGACGCGGAGACTCCCATCGGGCTCTACCGCAAGCTGGCCCAGGGCCAGCCGGGCACTTTCCTCCTGGAGTCGGCAGCCGTCGGCGGCGCATGGTCACGTTATTCCTTCATTGGTTCACGTTCGCGTGCCACCTTGACGAGCAAGGATGGCCAGGCGCACTGGATCGGCGAGCCTCCGGTCGGCGTGCCGGTAGACGGCAGCCCGGTCGACGCAGTCCGCGACACCATTGCGGCCCTGCAAACCGACCGCTTCCCGGACCTTCCTCCTTTCACCTCCGGACTTGTCGGCTTCCTCGGATGGGAAACCGTCCGGCACTGGGAGAAGCTGGCCAGCCCCCCGGAGGATGACCTCCACCTGCCGGAACTGGCTTTGAACCTCGTGACCGACATGGCTGTCCACGACAACATGGACGGCACCGTCCTGTTGATTGCCAACGCGATCAATTTCGACAACAGTTCCGAACGCGTCGACGAAGCCTGGCACGACGCCGTCGCCCGGGTGAAGCGACTGCTGGACCAGATCAGCACGCCCGTGAAGCAGCCCGTATCGGTGTTGCAGTCCGAAGCCCTGGACTTCGCGTCCAGCGTGCAGGAACGCTGGGATGAGCAGGATTACCTGAACGCGATCGATCGCGGCAAGGAGGCGATCGTCGACGGCGAGGTCTTCCAAGTGGTCATTTCGCGGCGCTTCGAAATGGAATGCGCCGCGGACCCGCTCGATGTCTACCGCGTGCTGCGCAACACCAACCCGAGCCCGTACATGTACCTCTTCAGCCTCGAAGATCCCGACGGCCGCGAATACACGATTGTCGGTTCCTCTCCCGAGGCCCTTGTGACCGTCACGGGCAATGAGGTCATCACCCACCCGATTGCCGGATCGCGGCCCCGCGGCAAGACCGTTGAAGCCGACAAGGCCCTGGCTACCGAGTTGCTCGCGGACCAGAAGGAACGCGCTGAACACCTGATGCTCGTGGACTTGTCCCGGAACGACCTGTCCAAGGTCTGCGTGGCAGGAACAGTGGACGTCACGCAGTTCATGGAGGTGGAACGCTTCAGCCACATCATGCACCTGGTGTCCACGGTTGTCGGAGAGTTGGCGCCCGGAGCGAAGGCATACGACGTGCTCAAGGCGACCTTCCCCGCCGGCACGCTGTCGGGTGCCCCCAAACCGCGCGCACTGCGTCTCCTGGACGAACTCGAACCGCATCGGCGTGGCATCTATGGCGGCGTCGTGGGTTACCTGGACTTCGCAGGCGACATGGACATGGCGATCGCCATCCGCTCGGCACTCTTGCGTGAGGGCCGGGCATACGTTCAGGCCGGCGGCGGCATCGTGGCCGATTCCCACAAGCCTTCCGAAGCGCTCGAGACCGTGAACAAGGCAGCGGCCCCGTTGCGGGCAGTGCACACCGCCGGATCGCTCCAGAACATTTCCCCCGACGCGGTTTCTGCGGACGCGGTCGTCGACGGGAACCCCACCCCGTGAGCGCTACCCGGCCTCAGGCGGCCGCAGCAAAGCCTCCCGTGTGGGCACGGAAGGGCAATGTGGTCCTCGCCATGGCAATTCTTGCCCTCGCCGTTTTCGGGACCACCACCCAGACCTGGATCAACGTCCGGCTCGATCCCGCTGCCGCGGCGAATGCCGACCTCCACGTTCAGGGGAGCAAGGCCGCGACCGCGGTGACCGCACTCGCGCTCGTCGCCCTTGCCGGGGGACTGGCATCGTCCATCGCGGGCAAGCTTTCACGCTGGATCATTGCAACGATCGTCGTGCTTGCCTCGGCAGGCATCCTGATTGCCGCGGTGACGGTCCTGGCAAATCCCCTCGGTGCGGCGCAGGGAACCATTGCCGCCACTACCGGCATTTCGGGTGGCCAGGCGGCTGCGTCGTCCACCGTGTTCCCCGTGTTCGCGGTCGTGGCTGCCGGCCTGCTCGCTTTGTGTGGTGGCTTGCTGCCGCTCGCGGGCCGGCACTGGAAGGCGCGCACCAAGTACGACGTCGCTAGCCGGGCAGCCCTCGCGGGTTCCGGACCCGTCGACGAGATCGATAGCTGGGACAGCCTCTCGCGCGGAGAAGACCCCACGTAAGACCCGACTGTCCGGACGTCGGACGATGTCCCGGGTGCGGTCAATAAATGGCAGAATGTAAGCAGTATTCATCCTGAGGAGATTTTCACATGAGCAAAACCACAGTGTCCGCGAGCAAGGCCCCTGTGACCGCTGCGAGCCACAGCGACGCCATCGGCCACGGCAACAGCCCGGCCGCGTGGACCTGCGTGATTGTCATGCTGGTAGGGGCCCTGGTGTCCTCCATCGCCTTTGTTATCGCCAGCACCCCCATCTTCATCGCCGGCATCGTCGTGATGGTGGCCGGCCTGATTGCCGGCTGGGCCATGCGCAAGGCAGGCTACGGCGTCGACGGCAGCAAGCTGAAGAACGCCGGCCACTGACCGTGACCGTTCTTGATGACATCATCGTCGGTGTGAGGGAGGACATGGAGGCCCGCCGCCGCCTTGTCGGCCTTGACGAGCTGAAAGAACGCGCAGCGGCCACCGCTACTGCACTGGACGCGTGGGCCGCCTTGGGCGGTCCGTCGGCCAGTCGCGACGAACTGAAGGTCATCGCGGAAATCAAGCGCCGCAGCCCCTCCAAGGGCGATCTCGCGAGCATCGTCGACCCTGCTGCACTTGCGGTGCAGTACGCCGACGGCGGAGCCTCCGTGATCAGCGTCCTCACCGAACAGAGGCGCTTCAACGGTTCCCTGGCGGACCTCGACGCGGTGCGTGCCGCCGTCGACATTCCTTTGCTGCGCAAGGACTTCACGGTTGACGAGTACCAGATCTGGGAGGCCCGTGCGCATGGTGCAGACCTCATCCTGCTGATCGTCGCCGCGCTTTCAGACGCGCAGCTGTGGGAGTTCAGCGCGTTGAGCCACGAGCTGGGCATGAACGTCCTGGTGGAAACGCACACGCCCGAGGAAATCGAGCGTGCGGCCGCAGCCCGGGCGCGGATCATCGGGGTGAACGTCCGCAACCTCAAGACGCTCGACGTCGACCGCTCCCTGTTTGCCTCGCTCGCGGGAAGCATTCCGGCGGGGGCGGTTGTCGTGGCAGAGTCTGGCGTGCGGAACGCCGACGACGTCGCGCATTATGCCGGGAACGGTGCCCACGCAATCCTTGTGGGCGAAGCCCTTGTGAGCGACTCCACCCCGCGCGAGCGGATCAGCGAATTCAAGGCGGCCGGAGCTGCCGCGATCGCCGTCAGGACCTGAGACAGGCCTGATTCGCGGCGTTGGACCCGGACAGCAGCAGACAACGCGGCTGGTAGCTGTCCTGCGGCCCTGGAAAAACCCAACTACCAACTGAACAGGACGGTGAGACTGATGGTGGACGCATCAACAGCCAACTCGCAAGAGAATGTGGCCGACGCATTCCTACAAGGTGGAGCCTCGCTCCGCAACGCCGCAGGGCCGTACTTCGGCTCTTACGGTGGACGCTGGATGCCTGAGTCCCTCATCGCCGCCCTGGACGAAGTCGAGGACACATTCGAGAAGGCCAAAGCCGATCCTGAGTTCCTTGCCCAGCTGAAGGACCTCAACAAGAACTACTCGGGCCGTCCGTCGCTTCTCACGGAAGCCAAGCGTTTCTCCCAGCACGCCGGCGGGGCGCGCATCTTCCTCAAGCGCGAGGACCTGAACCACACGGGATCCCACAAGATCAACAACGTCCTCGGCCAGGCCTTGCTCGCGAAGCGCATGGGCAAGACCCGTGTCATCGCCGAAACCGGGGCAGGCCAGCACGGCGTTGCCAGCGCAACGGCTGCAGCCTTGCTCGGACTGGAATGCGTCGTCTACATGGGCGCCGAGGATTGCCGCCGCCAGGCACTCAACGTGGCCCGTATGCAGCTCCTGGGCGCCACCGTGGTTCCCGTAACCAATGGATCGCAGACGCTCAAGGACGCCATCAACGACGCCCTCCGCGACTGGGTTTCCAATGTGGACAACACCCACTACTTGCTGGGCACCGCGGCGGGTGCGCACCCGTTCCCGGCGATGGTGCGCTTCTTCCACGAGGTCATCGGCGAGGAAGCGCGCGCGCAGATCCTGGAACAGACCGGCAAACTTCCGGACGCCGTGTGTGCCTGCATCGGTGGCGGTTCCAATGCCATCGGCATCTTCCATAGCTTCCTGGACGACGCCTCCGTGAAGATCTACGGTTTTGAAGCCGGCGGCGACGGTGTCGAAACAGGGCGCCACGCGGCCGCCATCACCCTCGGACGCCCCGGCGTGCTCCATGGTGCCCGGTCCTACCTCATGCAGGACGAAGACGGCCAGACCATCGAGTCCCACTCGATTTCCGCCGGCCTGGACTACCCGAGCGTCGGTCCGGAGCACTCCTACCTCGCGGACATCGGCCGCGTCACGTATGAGCCCATCACGGACACCGAGGCCATGGACGCGTTCCGCTTGCTCTGCCGGACCGAAGGCATCATCCCCGCCATCGAGTCCTCGCATGCCCTCGCCGGTGCCATCAAGGTGGGCAAGCTGCTCACAGAAGGCAAGGAAAACCCGGCCGACACGATCATCATCGTGAATCTGTCCGGGCGCGGTGACAAGGACGTGGAAACGGCCGCCGAGTGGTTCGACATGTTGGATGAAAACGGCAACGTCAAGGGCACCACCCTCTCCACGCGCAAGCCCAAGGGCCCGTCCGAACGCAGCAACCTTGAGATCAGCACTGAAGAAGCAAGCCCTGAAGCCGCAAACGGAGACCAGAACTGATGACTGAGCAGATGACCAGCAAGTCCGCTGCCGCGATCGACCGCGCGAAGGCACAAGGCCGGGCCGCGTTGATCGGATACCTTCCGGCAGGCTACCCGGACGTTCAGTCAAGCATCGACGCCGGCATTGCCATGGCCCGCAACGGCGCGGACCTTATTGAAATCGGCATCCCGTATTCGGACCCCGTCATGGACGGCGCTGTCATCCAGGCTGCGACCACAGAGGCAATCGCCAACGGTTTCCGCGTCGCCAGCGTCTTCGACGTGGTTGCGGGCATCACCGCAGCCACCGACGCCGCCGTGCTTGTCATGACTTACTGGAACCCGGTGATGCGCATGGGCGTCGACGAGTTCTCACGCCGGCTGGCCGAAGCCGGGGGAGCCGGACTCATCACGCCGGACCTCATTCCAGACGAGGCTGCCGAATGGTTCGCGGCATCGGACAAATACGGACTCGACCGGGTCTTCCTCGTGGCACCGTCGTCTACTCCGGAACGCCTGGCCATGACGGTGGAGGCGAGCCGCGGTTTCGTCTACGCCGTCTCCATCATGGGCGTCACCGGAACGCGGCAGTCTGTCAGCAGCAGCGCGGAAAAGCTTGTGGCCAATACCCATGCGGCCGGCGCCGAAAGGGTCTGCGTCGGGCTCGGAGTCTCCAACGCAGACCATGTCCGCGAGATTGCGGCGTACGCCGACGGCGTGATCGTCGGTACCGCGTTGGTTGCGGCCATCCGCGACGGCGGCGTTGACGCCGTCGCGCAACTCACCAAGAACCTCAGCGCCGGCCTCGGCCGGGCAACAGCGCAGGCCTAGAAAAGGAAAAGCGTAGACAATGCAGAGTCTCCTTCACGTCGCGGCAATGGCTCCCATGAGCATTCCGAGCCCCTCATGGTCCGGATTTGATATTCCGCTGCCGTGGGGGACTCTCCGCATCCATGCGTACGCCCTGTGCATTCTTCTCGGAATCATCCTGGGCCTGTGGCTCACCGCCGTGCGCTGGAAGCGCCGCGGCACTCCCGAAGGCAGCCTGTGGGACATCGCCATTTGGGCAATCCCCTTCGGCATTGTGGGCGGCCGCCTGTACCACGTCATCTCCTCGCCGGACGCATACTTCGGCCCGGGCTTCAACGGCACGGGCGACCTCTCCCTGATCCCGCAGATCTGGCGGGGTGGCCTGGGCATCTGGGGTGCCGTGGTTCTCGGCGTGGTCGGTGCTTGGCTCGGCTGCCGCCGCTCCGGCGTCAAGCTGACCGCCTTCCTCGACGCCGCAGCCCCCGGGCTCCTGCTGGCGCAAGCGATCGGGCGTTGGGGAAACTGGTTCAACCAGGAACTCTTCGGCGGACCCACCACCTTGCCTTGGGGCCTGCAAATAGATCCCAACAGCCCCAATTTCCCGGCCGGGATGCCGAGTGACACCCTGTTCCACCCGACGTTCCTTTACGAATCCCTTTGGAACATCATCGGCGTCGTGGTCCTTCTCGTCCTGGACCGGCGCTTCCATTTCCGCCGCGGCAGGCTCTTCTGGCTGTATGCCATCTACTACACGCTGGGCCGCGTCTGGATCGAAGCGTTGCGGATCGACGATGCCGAGCAGATCAACCTCTTCGGCATCACCACACGGCTCAACGTGTGGACCAGCATCTTCGTCTTCGTCGCAGCGCTCATCATCTTCATCTTCCTGAGCCTGCGCGGCAGGCCGGAGCCGGACACCGCGTACCTTCCCGGCAGGGAACCGGCTGCGGTGACCGCCGAAGAGGACGAACCCGCCACGGCTGACTCAAGTGCCCGGGACGATGAGACGACTGCTGCCGAGGCGACTGCTGTTGAGACGAACAGCACAATTGTGACCGATACGAAGGCCCATGATACGGACGGATCTGTCTCAGATGCCGGTGCTCATGGTAATCTCCGGAATAACCAAAGCGATCTGGGCCATACTGCTGAGCCTACGGAAACGGCCGAGGAGTCACATGCCGGCGTCACGTCGGATTCCGGCTCCGCGTCCACCGAAACCACTGCCAGCAGCGCCCCCGGATCCGGGCCGGAAGCTGGCAGCACCAAGTAGCCAGCGCTACGGCACAGGGGAACCGGGCTACCGCCCAGAGGCCCCCGGCCACAGCGTCGTGGCACACTTGGCAGTCGCCCGGCAGCACACAGAGGCTCCGCGGTCAAGCTTGGGTCAGGGACATGCGTAACTGTTCGTTGCGTCTTGCCCGCTGACCTACAATTTCAAGTAACTAGCGCTTTGTTATGCCCGTCACACGGCAGGCAAGGTGGGGCCAACGTTGTCCCTTCCATTCGCACGATCTCGAGGAAGGACGTCTTCAATGACCCATCTTCATAACCCAAGCTGGTCCGAATCAGTCGAACCGCAGGGGGCCATCTCGCCCTTCAAGCGTTTCGCTGCGCTCCCGGAAGCCCAGGGACTCTACAACCCTGAGCAGGAGAAGGACGCTTGTGGCTTGGCCATTATTGCCACGCTGCGTGGTGAACCCGGCTATGACATCGTGGAAGCGGCCCTGACTGCGCTGCGCAACCTTGAACACCGGGGCGCCGTGGGCGCCGACGAAGGCACGGGCGACGGAGCCGGGCTCCTCATGCAGGTTCCGGACGAATTCTTCCGGGCCGTCACTGAGTTCGAGCTCCCCGCACCCGGCCAGTACGTGGTAGGTACTGCCTTCCTGCCTGCTGAAACCCGCGAAGCCGAGACCGCAAAGGCCGGCATCGAGGCTCTTGCAGTGGATGAGGGCCTGACAGTTCTTGGCTGGCGTGAAGTGCCGGTAGTCGGGGACTTGGTCGGTGCAATGGCCCGTGCCTGCATGCCTTACTTCGCGCAGCCGTTCCTCGCTTCCGCCACTGGCGAAGTGCTGGACCGGAATGAACTGGACTCCCGCGCGTGGCGTGTCCGCAAGCGTGCCCAGAACAAGTTCGGTGTGTACTTCCCGTCGCTGTCCTCGCGCACCATCGTTTACAAGGGCATGTTGACCACTGCCCAGCTGGAGCCGTTCTACCCGGATCTCTCGGACAAGCGCTTCAAGACCAAGCTGGCCATTGTGCACTCGCGTTTCTCCACGAACACGTTCCCGTCGTGGCCGCTCGCCCAGCCCTTCCGTACCATTGCCCACAACGGTGAAATCAACACCGTCAAGGGCAACCGGAACTGGATGCGGGCGCGCCAGTCCCAACTTGCGAACCCGTTGCTGGGCGATTCCCCGGAGGAGTTGTACCCCATCTGCACGCCGGGTGCCTCGGACTCCGCGTCCTTCGATGAGGTTGCCGAACTGCTCTGGCTTTCCGGGCGGCCCATCACGCACTCGATCATGATGATGATCCCCGAGGCGTGGGAAAACCACGCCACGATGGATCCGGCCCGCCGCGCCTTCTACGAGTACCACTCGCTGCTCATGGAGCCGTGGGACGGTCCCGCGGCAGTGTCCTTCACCGACGGCAACCTTGTTGGTGCGACCCTTGACCGCAACGGCCTGCGCCCGGGCCGTTACTGGATCACTGAAGATGGCCTGATCATCTTCGCCTCCGAAGTCGGCGTGATCGAGGTCGAGCCGGCAAAGGTGGTCAAGAAGGGCCGTGTTTCGCCGGGCAAGATGTTCCTGGTGGACACCGAGGCTGGTCGCATCATCGACGACGCCGAGGTCAAAGCTGAGGTGGCCGCAGCCAACCCCTGGGCTGAATGGGTCAAGGACAACCTGATCGACCTCAACGAACTTCCCGAGCGCGAGCATGTGCTGCACACGGCTGCGTCCGTGAACATCCGCCAGCGGACTTTCGGTTACACCACCGAGGAATTGAAGATCCTCCTGGGGCCGATGGCCCGGACCGGGGCCGAACCGCTCGGCGCCATGGGCTCCGACACGCCGGTTGCGGTGCTGTCCAAGCGCCCGCGCCTGCTGTTCGACTACTTCGTGCAGTCCTTCGCACAGGTCACCAACCCGCCGCTGGACGCCATCCGTGAAGAACTTGTCACCTCGTTGACGTGCGCCATCGGTCCGAACGGCAACCTTCTCGATGTCGGGCAGGTGCGCCAGCCGCAGATCTCCCTGCCGTTCCCGGTGATCAACAACGATCAGCTCGCGAAGATCGCCAATATCGAAAACGCCGACGGCGACAAGGTCGCCATGAAGGTCCGCGGACTCTACCGTCCGGAAGGCGGCGAAGCAGCCCTCCGAAGCCGGCTGACCGAAATCTGCGAGCAGGTTTCCGGCGCGATCAACCGCGGCGTGCAGTACATTGTGCTGTCCGACCGCGACTCCAACGCGCAGTGGGCACCGATCCCGTCCCTCCTGCTTGTCAGCGCGGTACACCACCACTTGCTCCGCAGCGCCAACCGCACCAAGACCGCCCTGGTGGTCGAGGCCGGCGACGTCCGCGAAACGCACCACGTGGCTGTGCTGGTGGGCTTCGGCGCTTCCGCCGTGAACCCTTACCTGGCCATGGAATCCGTGGAGCAGCTAATCAGCACCGGCGAAGTGGTTGGTGTGACTCCCGAGGACGGCGTCTACAACCTCATCAAGGGCCTCGGCAAGGGTGTCCTCAAGATCATGTCCAAGATGGGCATTTCCACGGTGGCCTCGTACACCGGCGCCCAGACTTTCGAAGCACTGGGCCTGTCCCAGGACCTCGTGGACGAATTCTTCTCCGGCACCCACTCCCAGCTGGGTGGCGTCGGCCTGGACGTCATTGCCGCCGAAGTTTCCGCACGCCACCAGATGGCCTACCCGGAAGGCGGCATCGAGCTGCCGCACCGTCCGCTCCTCGGCGGCGGCGAATACCAGTGGCGCCGCGACGGCGAACCGCACCTGTTCAACCCGGAGACTGTCTTCCGCCTGCAGCACGCCACTCGCGAACGCCGCTACGACATCTTCAAGTCCTACACCAAGGGAATCGACGACCAGTCCGAGAACCTCATGACCCTCCGTGGGCTCTTGAAGTTCAAGGACACCCTGCGCCCCGCAGTGCCCCTTGAAGAAGTCGAGCCGGTTTCCAGCATCGTGAAGCGCTTCTCCACCGGAGCGATGAGCTACGGCTCCATCTCCAAGGAAGCACACGAGACCCTCGCAATCGCCATGAACCGGCTGGGCGCCAAGTCCAACACCGGTGAAGGCGGCGAAGACGTGGATCGCCTGCTGGACCCTGAGCGCCGCTCCGCGATCAAACAGATCGCCTCCGGCCGTTTCGGCGTGACCAGCCTGTACCTGACCAACGCCGAGGACATCCAGATCAAGATGGCCCAGGGCGCCAAGCCCGGTGAAGGCGGCCAGCTGATGGCGCAGAAGGTCTACCCCTGGGTAGCCCGGACCCGCCACTCAACCCCTGGCGTCGGGCTCATTTCCCCGCCCCCGCACCACGACATCTACTCGATCGAGGATCTCGCGCAGCTCATCTACGACGCCAAGCGGGCCAATCCCTCGGCGCGCGTGCACGTGAAGCTGGTGTCCGAAGTGGGGATCGGCACTGTGGCGTCCGGCGTCACCAAGGCGAAGGCCGACGTCGTGCTCGTCTCAGGGCACGACGGCGGAACCGGCGCCTCGCCGCTGAACTCGCTCAAGCATGCGGGTGTTCCCTGGGAGCTCGGCCTCGCCGAGACCCAGCAGACGCTCATGCTCAACGGGCTCCGCGACCGCGTCGTCGTTCAGGTGGACGGCCAGCTCAAGACGGGCCGCGACGTCGTCATCGCTGCGCTGCTGGGTGCCGAGGAGTACGGTTTCGCAACCGCGCCCCTCGTGGTGTCTGGCTGCATCATGATGCGCGTCTGCCACCTCGATACCTGCCCGGTCGGCGTCGCAACCCAGAACCCGGAGCTTCGTTCGCGCTTCACAGGCAAGCCCGAATTCGTGGTTAACTTCTTCGAATTCCTTGCCGAGGAAGTCCGTGAGCTGCTTGCCGAACTCGGGTTCCGCAGCCTCGAAGAGGCCATCGGCCACGCCGAAGTCCTGGACACCCGCGAAGCCGTGGACCACTGGAAGGCCGATGGCCTGGACCTCGACCCGATCCTGCACGGCCTCGAGTTCGACGACGACGTTCCCCTGCGGAACCTCACCGGCCAGAACCACGAGCTGGACAAGCACTTCGACCAGCGCCTCATCGGCATGGCAGCGGAAGCCTTGAGCGACCGCACACCGGTGAAGATCGCCGTTGACGTCATCAACACGGACCGTTCTGTCGGCACGATGCTGGGGCACGTCGTCACCAAGACGTTCGGCATCGATGTGCTCGCCACCGACACCATCGACATCACGCTGAAGGGCACCGCCGGGCAGTCGCTGGGAGCCTTCCTTCCGGCTGGCATCACCCTGCGCATGTTCGGCGACTCCAACGACTACGTCGGCAAGGGCCTCTCCGGTGGACGGATCATCGTCCGCCCGGACCGCACCAACGTTTTCCAGGCGGAACGCAACGTCATCGCCGGCAACGTGATCGGCTACGGCGCCACGAGCGGCGAAATGTTCCTGCGTGGCCAGGTGGGCGAACGCTTCATGGTACGCAACTCGGGGGCCACCGCCGTCGTCGAAGGCATCGGTGACCATGGCTGCGAGTACATGACCGGCGGCCAGACGCTGATCATCGGCCGCACCGGCCGTAACTTCGGCGCCGGTATGTCCGGTGGCACCGCCTACGTGCTGGACCTCCAGCCCGCCCGGGTCAACAAGCAAGCCTTGGATTCCGGTGAGCTGCAGCTGCTCGAGCTTGACGACGAGGACCGCACCATCGTCCACGGCCTCCTGGTCAAGCACCTGGAAGAAACCGAATCCGTCCTCGCAGGCCGCTTGCTCGAGAACTTCGATGACACAGCCGCCCGCATTACCAAAGTTCTGCCGCGCGACTACGCCGCAGTCCTGCAAACCCGTCTCGACGCTATCGAAGAGGGCCTTGATCCCGATGGCGAAGAAGTATGGTCTCGAATCCTGGAGGTAACCGGTGGCTGATCCACGCGGATTTCTGAAAGTCCGGCAGCGCGAGACGCAGCCACGCCGTCCTGTTCCCGTCCGCATCATGGACTGGAAAGAAGTTTATGAAGCCCAGGACAAGGGCGTGCTCAAGAGCCAGGCAGGCCGCTGCATGGACTGCGGTGTTCCGTTCTGCCACCAGGGCTGCCCCCTGGGGAACCTCATCCCCGAGTGGAACGACCTCACGTGGCGCGGCAAGGGCGAGGAAGCGATCGAGCGCCTGCACGCGACGAACAACTTCCCGGAGTTCACGGGCCGCTTGTGTCCTGCGCCGTGTGAAGCGTCCTGTGTTTTGGGCATCAACCAGCCCGCTGTGACCATCAAGCAGGTTGAAGTTTCGATCATCGACGACGCCTTCGAAAACGGCTGGGTACAACCGCTTCCGCCGGCGCGTCTCTCCGGCAAGACGGTCGCCGTCGTCGGCTCCGGCCCCGCGGGTCTTGCTGTCGCGCAGCAGCTGACGCGCGTCGGCCACACCGTGGCCGTATACGAACGCGACGACAAGATCGGGGGACTGCTGCGCTATGGCATCCCCGACTTCAAGATGGAGAAGGAACAGGTCGACCGCCGCGTCGAGCAGATGAAGGCCGAGGGCACCCGCTTCCGCACAGGTGTGGCAGTCGGAAGCGACGTGACGTGGGAGCAGTTGCGCCGCCGTTACGACTCCGTGGTGATCGCCACCGGCGCTACCGTTCCGCGCGACCTCCCCATCCCCGGCCGCGAATTCGAAGGCATCCACTTCGCCATGGATTACCTGGTGCCTGCCAACCGCGTGGTTGCCGGCGAAACGGTGGAGGGCCAGATCGACGCCAAGGGCAAGCACGTGATCATCCTTGGCGGCGGCGACACGGGCGCCGACTGCCTCGGCACAGCACACCGTCACGGCGCCGCGTCCGTCACGACCCTCGCGATCGGCAAGCAGCCGCCGCTTGAGCGCGCCACGCACCAGCCATGGCCGACGTTCCCCACCCTGTTCGAGGTTGCCAGCGCACACGAAGAGGGCGGCGAACGCACCTACCTCGCCTCGACCGTCGAATTTGTCGGCGAAAACGGCAAGCTCACAGGGGTCAAGGTCGCCGAGACCGAGTTCGTGGACGGCAAGCGCCTCCCGAAGGCCGGCACGGAACGCATACTTCCTGCCGACCTGGTCTTCCTGTCGCTCGGCTTTACGGGTGCGGAACCTGCCGGTATCACCGAACAGGTCAGCGCAGAATTCGACGGCCGCGGCAACGTGGCCCGAGACGGGTACTACATGACCAACACCGAGGGCGTCTTCGTGGCAGGCGATGCCGGCCGCGGGCAGTCCTTGATTGTGTGGGCTATCGCCGAAGGCCGCGCCTGCGCTGCCGCCGTCGACAAGTACCTCATGGGCAGCACCATTCTCCCCGCACCGGTGGCTCCCACCGACCGGGCTATAGCGGTCCTCTAAGGACCGGCGCACGACGCTTTCCCAACTCCAACCGCAGCACACTACTAGGGTAGGTATATGAGACGCGCAAAAATCGTGGCAACGTTCGGACCGGCAATTTCCAGCTATGACAACACCCTCGCGGTGCTGGAAGCCGGCGTCGACGTCGCCCGCATGAACATGAGCCATGGCGACTACTCGGTACACGACACCACGTACGAGAACGTCCGCAAAGCCGCCGCCCAGCTTCACAAGCCCGTCGCCATCATGGCTGACCTGCAGGGCCCGAAGATCCGCCTGGGTCGATTTGTCGACGGCCCCCACGAGCTCCACGTCGGAGACACCTTCACCATCACCACCGAGGACGTCCCGGGCACCAAGGACATCTGCTCCACCACACTCAAGAGCCTGACCGAAGACGTCAACGTCGGCGATGCACTCCTGATCGACGACGGCAAGGTGGCACTGCGAGCCATCGAGGTCGACGACGTCAAGGTGGTCGCCACGGTGACCGTCGGTGGCTGGGTCTCCAACAACAAGGGCATCAACCTCCCCGGCGTTGCCGTCAACGTCCCCGCACTGAGCGAAAAGGACGAGGACGATCTCCGCTGGGCCATGAGGCGCGGTGTCGACATGGTGGCACTGTCCTTCGTCCGCGATGCGTCCGACATCAAGCGCGTGCACGAAATCATGGACGAAGAAGGCCGCCGCGTGCCGGTGATCGCGAAAATCGAGAAGCCGCAGGCAGTGGAACAGCTCCACGAAATCATCGACGCGTTCGACGCCATCATGGTTGCCCGTGGTGACCTCGGCGTGGAACTCCCGCTCGAGGAAGTGCCGATCGTCCAGAAGCGCGCCATCGAACTGGCACGCCGCTGGGCCAAACCGGTCATCGTTGCCACACAGGTCCTTGAATCGATGATCGACAACCCGCGCCCGACCCGCGCCGAGGCTTCGGACTGCGCCAACGCAGTGCTCGACGGCGCCGACGCAGTCATGCTCTCGGGCGAGACCAGCGTGGGCAAGTTCCCGATCGAGACGGTCAAGACCATGGCCCGCATCATCGAGTCCACTGAAGAGCACGGTCTTGAGCGCGTTCCTCCGCTCGGCACCAAGCCCAAGACCCGCGGTGGCGCCATCACGCGTGCCGCCGTCGAAATCGCCGACCAGCTGGACGCAAAGTACATCTGTACGTTCACCCAGTCCGGTGACTCGGCCCGCCGGCTGTCCCGCCTGCGGCCTGTCAAGCCGGTGTTCGCCTTCACCCCGGTGGAGCACGTCTGGAACCAGCTGGCACTGACCTGGGGCATCCAGCCCGTCCTGGTCCCCATGGTGGGCCACACTGACGCCATGACGGCCCAGGTGGACCGCAGCCTCCTCGAGATGAAGATCGTGGAGAACGGCGACCTCGTGGTCATCGCGGCCGGTTCCCCTCCCGGACAGGCTGGTTCCACGAACTCGCTCAAGGTCCACAGGGTGGGCGACCTCGCGGACACTTCCCGTGTGGAAGAGGCCGCAGCCCGCAAGGAAAAGGTCGGACCGTGGCCGGAAAAGAAGAAGGCCAAGTCGAAGGCCTGATCTCTTTAGCTCTGTTTAGGAGGCTCCGCCGTTTTGGCGGGGCCTCCTTTGTCTTGTTTTGGGGGTTCGTTCGTCACGGCGGCGGGTGCCGGCGCTGTCCGGGGCGCGGGCCGAAGGGCCGGGGACCCGGGGGCGAGCCGGGGACGACGAAGGGCGCCGCTATCCCATTGGAAGCGGCGCCCTTCGCGGGGGAGTGTTAGTTGACCTGGTTGATGATGGTCTCGGCGACCTCGCGCATGCTGAGGCGACGGTCCATGGAGGTCTTCTGGATCCAACGGAAGGCTTCTGGCTCCGTGAGTCCCATCTTCGTGGTCAAGAGGCTCTTGGCGCGCTCCACAAGCTTGCGCGTGGCGAACTGCTCCTGAAGGTCGGTCACCTCGTTCTCGAGGGCCCTGATCTCCTCATGGCGGGAAAGAGCGATTTCGATGGCCGGGATCAAGTCAGCCGGTGTGAATGGCTTGACGACGTAGGCCATGGCCCCGGCGTCGCGGGCGCGCTCGACGAGCTCCTTCTGGCTGAACGCCGTCAGGAGGACCACGGGGGCGATTCTCGCCTTGACGATCTTCTCCGCTGCTGAGATGCCGTCCATGACAGGCATCTTGACGTCCATGAGGACCAGGTCCGGCTTCAGTTCCTCGGCCAGCTGGACAGCCTTCTCACCGTTGTCGGCCTCACCGACAACGTCGTAGCCTTCGCCCTTCAAGATCTCGATGATGTCCAGGCGGATGAGGGTTTCATCTTCTGCGACAACTACTCGGCGTGCCGGCTGGGATGCGGGCTTGGACTCCGTCTGTTCTGACACGGGATCTCCTTCAAGACGTACGGCGGGTTCTCAACCATCTTAGTTGCACCC
Organism: Arthrobacter sp. SE2; assembly: GCF_058244265.1. Classification (NCBI taxonomy): domain Bacteria; kingdom Bacillati; phylum Actinomycetota; class Actinomycetes; order Micrococcales; family Micrococcaceae; genus Arthrobacter; species Arthrobacter sp. SE2. The sequence goes on from NZ_JBZAYA010000030.1 coordinate 16,964, forward strand.
GGTCCCTGCGTATGATTTATTGCTCGGCCGAGCCGGTTCTGGAAATTAGCCTATCTGCATGTAGAGTAGTTTCGCGCACTGCAACAGGGAGCGTTGAGTTCTGTGAAGAGCTCGACGTCGGTTAGTCTTGTTTCGGTGTTTCCGCGCCCGAGTGGCGGAATTGGCAGACGCGCCGCACTCAAAATGCGGTATCGAAAGGTGTGTGGGTTCGAGTCCCACCTCGGGCACAGCATGACCCCTCGTCCGAGGGGTCTTTTGCTTTAACGTGTTGACATGACCCTGGTGTGTCCCTCTGACGCTGTTCCTCGGTTTGGCCTGGTGCCGCGGTCGCCTGTTCGGTTGTGTGGGTGGCGGGGTCAGGGTCCTGGCTGGTGGGCCCTCCGCTGCTTGGTATCCAGGGTTTTGTACCATCCTTTCTTGCTGTTTGCGTGGCCAGTTCGTGGCATCACTCATTCATGGCAAGGAGTTGTGGTGACGACATGACCAAGCCGAATGTTCTTCGAGGTTCTTCCTCGCGTAGCTGCTCGCTGGGAACCAGACAGAGTGCGCTCATTGCGTGTTTGTCCGGCCAAAGGGGTGCGCACATTGTGCACACCTTTGTGGACGGGCGGCTTTTCGACCTGCATTTTGGTCCCTTCCTCATGGTTCTCCCTTCGCTACTTCATGAAGTTCTCTGTTTCAGGCGACATGACTTTGCGGCCCCAGACCGTCGGTAGCGTTGGGCGTTCCCGTCAACCGGGAACGTCTATCGATGGCTGGCGTACGAGCCGTCGCCGGAGTCCAAGTGTGTGGGATCCGGGCTTTCTTCCGGGCAATTCTGTTCCAGGCAGGGGAGCGGCCGGTAGAGCCACCGCCCCTTGAGGACACGACTCGACCCGGAGACCTGAACTTCTCTGCCCTGGCCGAAGTGGTGGATCCCCACGGGCTTCCGGGGCTCCTCGTGGAAAAGGTGTGACCGCACTTGGGACGACGGGATGAAGCGGCTGGACCTGGAAGACGCCGCCCAGGGTCCTGAACCTTCCGCCGGCATCCAATTATGCCGTCAGCGCCGTGGAAGTGGTGCTGGCCCTGTCCGAACTGTGCGTAGCCCGGGCCGTCGCTATCAGGAACCTCTATCTGCAGTTCGTGCTCGCCTGGCTGACAGGGAATGGTGACCTGCACGCCAAGAACGCCTCGGTGCTCGAAGGCCGGCACGGAGGTTGGGTGGTGGAACCCGTCAATGACATCCAATGCACGCTTCTCTACGGCGACGATTCAACGGCACGGACCATCAGCGGCAAGGTCAAGAACCTCAAAGCCAGACACTGGCAGGAGTTCGCCGCCAGCATCGGGCTCCCGGAACGAGCCGCCTCGGCCACCAAAAAACTGCCCTCTCCGTGGCCAGGGCAGTGGACTTGAACGCGCTGCCGTTCACCGGCTCGCCCCTGAACGGTGCCGTGGGGGAGTTGCGGTTCCGCCGCTCCGAGCTGGGGGACTAGCTGGAATCCGGTTGCTGGGCATGGATCGACCCGGCGCAGAGGCTACCCGTGCCAGAACAACCTACGCTGGCATCTGACGCCAAGACAATCGGGGGCACGAGTCGTCGTCGACGGAACGGAGGAGATCGCAAAGCGGCCGATTAGTTCCGGTTGTGTCCTGTCTGGCGTGAGAGCAGGGCGCGTTTGAAGTGGGCTTCGGCAGCGTCCACTTGCGCAGTGGGAGCGCTGGGGGAGAAGACCCGCATAATGCTGAACTGGAAGTGCCGTGCGTGGCTGGCGTCGGCGCCGCCCAGTTCGCGGAGGGCGACGTTGCCGCCGTGCCCGTTCCGGGCGTAGTCGCTCCAGCGTCCAAAGAAGCGTTCGGCCCCGTCGGCTTTTCCGACATACAGTTTGCCGGTCTTGGTGTCGGTGATGAGGTAGATGCCCTGTACTGAGGTGAGGTCTGTTCGCCATTGGCTGTAGCGGTCGTCGGCGACCACGGCCTGGAGCTCGTCGTAGCTGATGAGGAGCGAGTCGAAGCCGGGAAACGGCTCCGTCTGCGGATCAGCAATCTCGATCACCACCATGGGACTCGCCGTCCTGCCGGATTTGGCCCAGTTCACTGTGTCCGGAGTCCACTCGATAACAAGGCGATCGGTCAGAGCCGAAAAACGGGCGAGGACCGTACGTCGAAGAAGCGCCAAATATCGGTCCGCTCTTCAGGAACTTCGCCGTGGTTTTCGAAAGCGGTGATGAACCGGCCCGCCGTCCGGTGGTGGCCAGGAAGTTCAGCCAGATCCTCGGAGGTGTTTTGCCGAGCTTGTTGTTGTGCCCCTGTTCGCGCGTGTAAGGCAAAAGGTTTGGCCCCAGGGCATCGGCCCGGGTTTTCAAGCCTCCCGGATTGAGCGTGTGCCGGATGACAGCCACATCATCGGGAGCAAGGCCTGCGGCCTGGAAAAGATGCCCAAGTTTCAGGTCACCGGTGACGTCCTCGATCATGCACAGCCTTCGTTCGATTCAGCCCGGCAGCATTCCGGGCTCCGCGTCACAGATTACGGAAGCAATGACACGGCCGACGAATCCGTCCATCGGTGGCGCGTGGTCCGGGTTGATTTTTGACGCCTTCGAGAACTGGTTAGCGGAGTTCCCGCCGGGCGGCGCCGCCGTTCAGCAGGTCGCTGACGCGGGCGGGCACCAGGTCCTGGAGGAATTTCAACCCCTCCGGGGCTTGGTTCGTGGTGGCCGCTGCAGCGATGGCTTCCAGCGTCGACACCGCAGTCTGCCGTGCGTCGTCCAGGTCCAGGCCCCAGGCTGCGCCCTCACGGGCCAGGTGCTCCAGGGTGATGTAGCTTAGTCGGATCTGGCCATCGATGGAGTGCCCGGCGTTGTTGCTCGGTGCGTAGAGCAGCAACGTGGGTGCCACGTCGTACAGCGGGGCGAGCTGCACTTCGCCGCCATCGCGCAGAATAAGGGAGTAGTTCTTCGAGTGCGCGTCCCCGTTACCGATCGCCAGGTTGAAAGTCACTGCGCTGAGCAGGTCCCGGCGGAAGGCATCGTCGTCGCGCGTGTGCGGTGCGGCTGCGTTGACCAGGCGGGTCAGCCGGGACGGCGGGGCTGAACTGCCCTCGTACTTCGCTTCGCTGGCCAGTGCCAGGGCCTGGGTGAAGTCCTCCTGGTGGAGCCGGCTGCCATCCGGGGCACGGTCAAAGCGGTCCACGATGATCGCCTGGCGGGAGCCGAACTTCTCCAGGCGTGCCGTTGCCGCGGGTATTCCGGCCGCAACCGCCGTCTTCAACGCCCAGTCCTCGGCGGCGAGGAGGGCCGGGATGGTCGACTCCAGGGGCTCAGGCTTGATGATGTGGGTGGATACAGCTCCGCGGCCCGGCCAGGCCCAGCCGCCGTCGTGCCGGGTCAGCAGTACCTTGGACTGGACCCCGCCCAGGGAGGCTGTGATGAGGAAGTCATCGGGCAGGTCCCAGGTGGGGAGTGACTCGACAACCGTGGCGACTTCATCCTCGGTCATTGGAATGGCGGCGCCTGGTACGTCCGGAGCGTCCCCGGGCGGCAGGATTTGAACGGCGCCGGCACAGTCGGCGCCCAGGACCCTGAGAAGACCGAACGCATCCGGGGTGGACAGGCCGTTCTCCTTGGCGATGTGGGAGCGCACCTGGCCTTCCGGCAACAGCCCGTCAAAGAAGTCGTACACTTCCGGGCCCCCGATCTTGTTCCGGCTCACGGGCATGGACAGCGACAACAGGATGGACCCGGAGCCGTACTCGGCCACAGCTGCCCGGTCGTACTGGAAGGAAATGCGAAGTCCGCTGCCTTTCAGTTCGCCGATCCGCGTGCCGCGAAGGAAGACGTCCAGGGTTTTGTGGGGGCTCACGGGCGGACCTGAAGCTTCGAAAACCGCGGGACGAGGGCGACGTCACGGCCAAGGACCCTGATGGCCTGCATGGCGACCACCAAGGACACGGCTTCCCCGCGTTCGAGCCGGACGATGGTCCCGCGGGTCACCTTGAGCCGCTCAGCCAGGTCCTGCTGGGTCAGGCCGGCCTCCTTGCGGGCATCGCTAATGGCCCTGCCCAGCGAGGGAGCATCCACGGCACGGTAGAACGGGGTTGGCTCGTCGTGTTCCATATATCGATCATAGTGCCATACCGACAATTTGTTCTATATTTCAAACATCCAAGGCCTATTTGGGAATGTTCGATATATCTGACATTGCTTCCCGGCTATCGCGGGCACCCTGGCGGCAGGCCTCCCGCAAGCGGCTTTTCGGGAGCCGGCCCGGACTGGGACGTATTCGTGTCGATATCGCTACGAAGTCAATAGGGCTACGAATACGACAGCTGGTGCCGATCCCGCGCCGACCCACCATCGGCTATCACAGACGCTGGTGCTGTCGGTGGCTCACGGCCGATGGTCGGGAAAGCTACTTCAGCAGAGGGGATAGATGGTCCTACAGTCCCCTATCCAAGCTGTGACCCACGGATTCGTTCTTCTATTGACGTGCCGTGAAGGCCATCCATTGGAGTCATGGAGCGCTGCGATTCAGAGTTGAACATGCGCCATGAGTGGCACGCCGAGCACACCGAGGACGGCAGGAATTACAAACGCTGTCTGCGCTGCGGTAAGGATGACGACCGGGGTGATGGCGGAACCGGCGCACCAGGAGCGTGGGCCGGGCCCGCAGAAATGACCTAGCAGTCTTAGGGCGCTACTTGGCGGACTTCAAATTCGGGCTGGTATCGGTCGGAATCATGGCATACACAGCACCGATGTTTTCGTAGTATTCGACGTCATCGTTGTATTGCCGAATCAACCTACCGAGCCGTTCTTCGTGGCCGCCGGAGTCCGTCTGGTCGGTGTCGCAGGTCAAAAGCCGATGAGCTTCCCGTGCGGAAAGAACCAAACTCTGGCTGCGCGCCGTCGTGAATGGCTGCATGCACGTAGTCATGGGATGGATCGAGCTCGGTGAGTTTCGCGTGATAGGCATATACCTTCTGGCCGGATTTGGCGTCGACGTAGTTGGTTTCTACCGCGTCCTGGCTCCGTCTGTAACTTCCGTCGGTTTCGCCGAGCATCGCCCGGGGCTGCGTGACGGGCTGCAAGGTGTGGCACGACACAACAACTTCGCTGGATGCATCGGTACCGAACTGCAGATGCAGTCCGTTCACAACCGGAGTGGTCAGCGGGTCGCCGACGCCAGAAAGCAACATCGCCTTGTTGCCAACAGCTGACGCCGGGGTCGCGCCTGCCAAAACGGCGACGGCGCTGGCAGCTCCGGCAGCCGTGAAGAAGCCGCGGCGCGAGAATCCAGTACTAAAGATTTCCTTGTCATCAGTCACGGATTCAGCTTGGTGCGGCACCGAGGCGAGACAGTGAAAACCGTCCAAGCGGCGAGCCACTGACAAATTAATTCTTGGTAACCCCGTTCACTTAGTGAGTATGCCTGTTGCTGTCGCTCTCGCGGCCGGGAAGCCCGGAGGATCCTGATCGAGAAACACCTGATTCGACGATAGGTCCGGTCGAGAGGGTCCCAAGCTAATGGCCATGACTCTTGATCTGAGGTCGGCGGGGTGTTCGAAGGCCCAAAAAACGACGTGTGCACATTGTGCACACTCTGGGTCTCAGACTGGGCCGTACCGCCGCCGGACTGGCCCGTACTCAGCATGTTTCCGGGAGTTCCCAGTGTTTGCAGGGGCCGGAAGCCGGTTCGAGTCCCACCTCGGGCACGTGTTTCCACAGGTCAGGGGGTCTTTGGCCCTCTGACTGTGCACAAGTCAGCTTTTTATGGGCCCCTTCGGGGCCGTTTTTGTTGGTGGCCGTCGGTGCGGCCGGGGTGCCTGCTTTCCTTGTGTTGGACGGTGGGTCTGTGTTCTTGCCCCTTCATAGTTTGACGATGACCGGGCTACATGACTTGCGCGCTGGGGTTCGCGACGCGCGGTGCGCCGAATATCCACCCAAGCGCACCGAGCACCGCGCGTCGCTGGTCGCCCGGCGACAGGCGGCGCCTTTTACGGGAGTTCGAGTGTGAAGTCTCGGGTAACTACAGCTTTTCAATACACTGTCCTGGGCCTTTTGAGGGGCCTGTGTGTAGGCGAAAACCCGGTCTCCTCAACGTCTCGGAAACGCGTCTCACCGTAAATCGTCTCTACATCGGTCCGTGGAGGAGTTTCTGGGTCAGAATGGCCTAATGTGGCAGCTCGGCTATATGTCATTTTCGTACTAGACGTCGCCTGCACGGAACGTGTGAAGTCCTCTGCACTTAGCGCCAGCGGTCATCTCGGCATGGCCGACCGACTGCCGGAGGGCGCACGTGTCCACGTTGGTGGCTCAAGGAACGAAACCCGCGCGTAGTGGCGGCACGGGACTCACGAACTGGGGTTGCTTGCTGCGAGTGCGGGGGTTTGCAAACGCTTCGCGGTTGATAGGAACACGGATGCGGCCCGCTGTCCGGCAGGGCTGAGCCTGCGGTTGGCAAGGTGGGCGAGGAGGATCCTCCTCGCGGGGGAGCCGGCGAGAGGTACGGCGATGATGTCGGGGCGGACGGCGCTAAGGGCGAGTTGCGGGGCCAGGGCGATGCCGATGCCTGCTGCGACCATGCCTTGGGTTTCCTGGTAGTCGTTGGCGGCGAAGGCGATGCGCGGTTCGAAGCCGGCATCGCGGCAGACCCGGCGGAGGACGTCGGCCACGGGGTGTTCGTCGCGGACGATCCACTCCTGGTCACTGAGCGTGCCGATTCTCACCGAGCGGCGCGCGGCGACGGGGTGGTCCCTTGGTACGAGCAGCATGGTGGGGTCATTCATGAGGCGTATGAGGGTCAGGTCTTCATCCTCGATGCGCTCCCAGGGGTAGTCCCACAGCAGTGTGAGCTCGATGTCCCTGCGCCGCAGCCGTTCAAGCAGGCCGTCGCGACGGGCGCTGACTACGGTGACGGCGATCTCCGGATGACGCGCGCGGAAGGCCAGCACGACGTCGGGCATGAGGGATGCACCGACGGTGGGGAACGTCCCCATTCGCAGTTGGCCTCGCCGCAACCCGGCGAACTCGCCCATCTCGGCCCGGGCGGCCTCGATTGTCCTGTCGATGTCGTCCGCATACCGCAGGAGCGCCTGGCCTGCATCGGTGAGCACGACGCCCCGTGGGTGCCGGTCGATCAGCGCGACGCCCACTTCGTGTTCGAGCTTCGCGATCTGCTGGGAGACTGCCGACGTCGTGAAGGACAGGGCCGTCGCGGCGGACGTCAGGGAGCCGGAACGGCTTACTTCGCGGAGCAGGTGAAGCCTGTGCAGATCTAGGTCGGCCATGGATTTGAGTTTAGCAAAAGTGGACGGTAGTCGATAATCCTGTGATTGTGCTGAACTCTCGGTGAGTGGATCGTAGAAGGAGCAGGCGCCGCGAGGCGCGACCACGACACGTGAAGGAAGAAGACCATGCAACTCCGCGGTCATTGGTACCGGGGCGGCACGAGCAAGTGCTGGCTCTTCGAGGCCGAAGACGTGGCCCCTCACGCCGGGAGCCGCGAGGAGATCCGCAACCTCTTGGCAGATGCCTTCGGCGCAACCGATGCCCGCCAGCTCGACGGTGTCGGCGGCGGGACGTCAACGACGTCGAAAGCGGCCGTCGTCCGGGCCACTCCCGAGGGGCCGGCGGACCTGGACTACCTCTTCGCCCAGGTCGGAATCGGGGACCCTACGGTGGAACTCGGTTCCAATTGCGGCAACTGTGCCACCGCGATCGCCCTGTACGCCGTCCAATCGGGGATCGTTCCTCCCCGGGACGGATCAACGCGGGTCAGCATGCGCAACCTCAACACCGGAGCCGTGCTGAGCGGCACGATCGCCACCCCCGGCGGCCGGATCCCGACGTCGGGCCCGGCCCGGGTTCCTGGCAGCAGCGCACTGGGTGTTCCCGTAAGCCTCTCGTTCCACGCCCCGTGGGGGCGGACCACAGGAGCCGTTCTGCCGACGGGGAGCGCGACCGACGAAATCTCCGCTGGCGGGCTTATTCTTACGGCGACCCTGGTTGACGCCGGGGCACCTGCAGTCCTCATCCCTGCGTACGAGGCAGGCATCGATCTGTCGGTGATGACCGGCAACCTGTCCGAGCCCCTGCCCAGGCTTGTAGCAGCCCGGGCGTCGGCCGGCCTGATGATGGGGCTGCGGAAGCCCGAAGATCCTCCGCAGAACGCCGTCCCGAAAGTCGGCGTCGTCGCAGCGCCCGGTGACTACATTGCGGCCGACGGAACGAGGATCGCGGCAGACACCCACGATCTGCGGGTGCGGATGCTCTCGATGCTCGCACCCCACCCCGCCATCGGCCTCACCTCAGCCGTCGCCGTCTCACTAGCAGCTGCCCTGCCTGGATCGGTAGTGGCCAAAGCGCTGCGCCCGGCAGACAGCGCCCGCCAACGGCGCCGGCTGCTGCGCATCGGAACGCCTGCCGGTGTCATCACCACCGAGGTCGTTACAGACGACAACGGTCACGTCAGCGAGGTCGCCCTCCACAGGGCGGCCCGCCATCTCGCCGTCGCCGACATCGACGTCGCACAGCCTGTCGCCCTGACGGCCTAGCCCCTTCAATCCGCCCCTGCCATCATTAGATGGGGCACTCACCCAGGAAGTTGTTCAATGAAGATCAAATCCATCCTCGGACACCTCTATGTCCAGGTACTCATCGGCGTCGGGCTCGGCATCCTCGTCGGCGCACTGTGGCCCGACCTCGGTTCCTCCCTCAAGCCGCTCGGCGACGGCTTCGTGAAGCTCGTGAAGTTCATGATCGCGCCGATCGTCTTCTGCACCATCGTCAGCGGCATCACCTCCCTGACCGACGCCAAGAAAGTCGGCCCGACCTTGCTGCGTTCGCTGGGGTTGTTTTACGTGCTCACGTTGGTGGCACTGGCCCTCGGCCTGGGCGCGGTCATGCTCTTCCAGCCGGGCGCGGGCATGCACATCAACCCGGCCCACCTCGATACCTCTGTCGCCTCGAAGTACACAAGCCAGCTACCCAGCAGCAACCCTGTGGACTTCGTTATGAGCATCATCCCCACAAGCTTCGTCGGCGCCTTCGCCGACGGCGAGGTCCTGCCCGTGCTCGTCATCGCCCTGCTCTGCGGCTTCGCCTTCAGCAAGCTCGGCGCACCGGGTCAGCTCGCCCTCAACGTCGTCAACAGCTTCAACAAGCTGCTGTTCGTCGTGTTCGGCTTCCTCATGAAGATCGCCCCCATCGGGGCATTCGGCGCCATGGCGTTCACGGTCGGCAAGTACGGAGCCCATTCGATCGGCAACCTCGGCATGCTGATCCTGGCCTTCTACGCCGCATGCATCGTTTTCGTGGTCGTCGCCCTCGGCATCCTAGCGAAGCTCACCGGTTTCAGTCTCTGGCGGATCCTGCGCTACTTCCGCGACGAGTTCCTCATCGTCCTCGCCACATCCTCAAGCGAACCCGTCCTCCCGCGCCTGCTCTCCAAGCTCGAGCGCCTCGGCTGCGACCGCGGCGTCGTCGGCCTCGTGGTCCCGACCGGCTACTCCTTCAACCTCACCGGCACCGCCGTCTATCTCACCCTCTCTTCGATGTTCATCGCCCAGGCCTGCGACATCCACCTGAGCTGGGACCAGATCCTCCTCATGCTCGGGATGATGCTCCTGACCTCCAAGGGTGCGGCAGGCGTCACGGGCAGCGGCTTCGTCGCCCTCGTTGCGACCCTGACGGTCATGCCAACGCTTCCCGTTGCCGGCGTGGCCCTCATCGTCGGCATCGACCGCTTCATGAGCGAAGCCCGCGCCCTCACCAGCACCGTGGCCAACATCGTCTCGTGCGTCGCCATAGCCAAGTGGCAGCACGCGCTCGACGCCGACAAGCTCCAATCCGAACTCAAAACGGGCTTCGTGCCCACCGAGGCGGAAAAGCACCAGCTGAGCGAACCCGCCCTGGCCTACTGAGAGAGCCCACCACGAATCAGGCTCCTACCCCTGCCCGGGGCCTGACCCGCCCAAGCGGTCGGCTTCGCTGGGTCGCTCCACAAAGCCGCATCGGATACCAGGCCCTGCATATTCCATCGCAACAGGTAACCCGAAAGTCGGGCGCAGGAGCCGGGTCCGATGCCAACGGGGCGGGGAGCAGGCACACTGTTCCCCGCCCCGTCCCCACGCGGACCGGATCAAACAAGACCAAAGACAGTCCAGGAAACACCATGACACCCCTCTTGCAAAAGACCACGCCGGACGAACTCACGCAGGCACCGAGCGGCGCTCCGACGCCGCAAATGGAGCGCATACCGGACTGGAACAAACTCGCCCGCGCAGACGAAGTCTCAATCCGCCGCGCCGATGGATCAATTTCGTCGGGACGAATCGACATGCTCTCCATGGACCGAAGGGTCTTCTGGATCATCCAGAATGACGGCAAAGGGCGCACCATGATCGATAAGAACGAAGACACCACCGTCTTCCGTCGCACATCCGACAGCAGCAACGAAAGGCACCCAAGGTCTTAGGGGCATAGAGATTCATGAGTTCAGCGTGGCACGATGCGACAGCAGTCGTGCGGCTAGCCCAAGCTGCCCCCGTGCGGCAGTGCCTCGCTCCTCGAGCCCGTAAGCCGCTCGAAGCCCGTCATGGGCGGTAGCGACTGCCGGGCAGCGGCAAGGCGTTCAAACCCATCGCGCGCCAGGGACTCTCTATTTCATGCGAGTCCCCTGGCAGGCAAGCTGGGCCGCCGTCGTCCGCCCGTCGCGTTGATTGGGTGGGTCTGAAATCATCCGGCGGTTGGGTAGCCATGGTCAGGCGAGGGTGGTGAGCCTGAGGGAAGCGACCTTTGCGGTTCCTCCGGTGGTGTACAGCGACACACCGGTGCTGGAGGGGTCCGGGAAGATCAGTTCGGTGAGGGTGACTTCTCCGTCTTGGGCGAAGATCTCCACAGAGCAGTGATCAACGAAAATACGCAGGTGATACGCCCCATCCACGGCACGCAGGGGCGCGGTTTCGATCGATGCAAAGGCGCTGTGGAACGCCGTGTTGCCCGAGACCGTTCGATCCACGAGCAGTCTGCCGTCACCCCGACGGATGCCGATCCTTGTACCTTCGTTGCCGTTGCCGCGGATCACGAGGCCAAATTCATCTGCGGAACCGGGCACAAACGTTACCTCGATGAGTTGCACGGCGCCCCCGCCTGCCACGGAACGGATGCCATTGACGTCCAGCTCTGTGTAGGCAGCTGTGCGGGTAAGCGCTGCGGGGTCAATCACGGCCTGCTGGGTGAGGTGCGGTGCCCCTTCAGAAGTGACCAGCGAGACCTCGCGTACAAGCGACATGGGGCTTCGCCACGGGGAGGTTGGAATGTCGTTGCCGTACTGCCAGTTGTTCATCCAGGCCATCATGAGCCGGCGGCCGTCCGGAACGTTGCTGAAGGAAACGGCAGCGTAGTAGTCCCGGCCCCAGTCGAGCCAGTGATACTCGGTCAGGCGCGCCGGATCCTGGTCGCCTTCAGTGACCGTGGTTTCGGACCTGAACGTCACGCCGTCGAATTCGCCAACGAAGTACTGTCCCGCAGATCCTCCGTTTGGGCCGCCGGGATTGAGGTTAACGGTCAGGACCCATCGGATCAGGTCCTCGTTCCCGTCAAGTGGAAGCGGGAACAGGTCAAGACATTCCCAGACTCCGCCGGTGGCGTTGGCGGGCCCGAAACTGCTGAGGTAGTCCCAGCTCTTGAGGTCATCGGAGCGGTACATCACGACGGTGAAATCCAGTGCCTCGACAGCGACCATGACCCAGTAGGATCCGGAAGTGCCGTCGTACCAGAAGACCTTCGGGTCGCGGAACTCGGCCGAGTCCCTGCTCAAGACGGGGTTGCCGTGGTATTTGGACCAGGTGTAGCCGCCGTCGATGCTCCAGGCCAGCGACTGGGCCTGGATCCCGGCGTGCTGTGACTTCTCCTTGTAGGCACTTGTGTAGATGGCGACCAGGGGTGCAGCAGTTCCGTCACCGAGTCCGCTGGTGTTGTGCTGGTCGTAGACGACGCTGCCGGAGTAGATGTCCTCGTTTTCGTCGCAGGCAATGGCGACGGGTTGTTCTGTCCACGTGATGAGGTTCGTGGAGGTGGCGTACCCCCAGGACATGTTTCCCCAGACATTCCCGAAGGGGTTGTTCTGGTAGTAGAGGTGGTAACTGCCCTCGTAGTAGATGATGATTTTGTCAATTTGAACTGAGCCCACTTTTTGCGCGAGTTGCAGCTTGAAGCAGACCCACCGGGCAGCGCGACCCTCAGCGCGTGTATGTCAATGTCCAAGATCATCGAAGACACGCACGATCCGAGGACTACGAAGTGTCTGGACTTTGCAATTGCAGAAACTGTCAACAGGTCGACTATTCTTGACAGAATCCTTAAATCTGCATCACAGATGCCGGATTTAATGCTCGGGTAGTCCGCTCGCAAGCGGAACCGGGCCAAGTCAGCCTCCGGAAAGATTACTCTCCTGACAAGGGGAAACGTCGACCGCCGAATTTCTGCGGGGGGCGCCAAGGTTTCGGTGTCGCCCTTGTCACATGCCCGTTTTGTGGTAGGTCCGATGTCGCCTGTGCTCTGACTGGCCCTGAAAATTCGGGGCGGTCAGCTCTTGATTCGGGAAATCGTAAAGTCGATGATCATTTCGTGCTCGCTGGGGGCGCAGAGGATGCTCACTGGGGAGCACAAAATTTCGGGGGCGCAGCATGGCTGCTTTACGGTCTCTTCTATCAGGTATTGCAATTTCCACCGTTGTTCTTACAAGCTTTGCCGCACCGTCGCAGGCGGCTTCTGCACTGACCACCACGGCTCCGCCACCCGGGCGAAGTGTATCGGCGGCGAGGGCCCTCACCGCCCGAGACGCTACTGCGCCGATGGCCCCAAAACTTGGTTTGGCGATGCTCCTGCCACCCGCGACGGGACCGAACGGCCTCGGCTCCGGAATCCGGAATTCCGCGTCTATGCTCACCAGGCATCTGACGGATCTGTCGACTCTCTCGTTCAATCCTTCGAACGGCAATGTCGCTCTCGCCGGGCAACTGCTGCACGTCAAAGGCGCGAGTCGGGACCTGGCCATCGGCTGGCGGTACAACTCCCTCAACGACGCCCGGCCGACCTTGTCGGTCGGCGCCAACGAGGCGGCTATCACTGTGGGCGGCGACAACTCGGTCGTCTACACGGCCCCTGACGGGGGAACCTACACCTTCGCCCCCGCCGGGTCCGGGCAATGGACCATGCCGCCTGACCTGAACGCGACCATCACGAACTTCACATCCACGGCAGTGTCGATCCGTTTCAACGACACAGGCTTCACCAATGAGTACGAACTGGTCGGCGGAGTGTTCCGGCTCAAGTACATGGACGACCAGAACCCGACGTCCCCGAACCGGATCACCTACACCTACAACACCTCCGGGGTCCTGACCACGATCAACGACACCATCGGAGGCAGGCCGATCACCTTCACATACGCGGACCCGAACAACTCCGAGCAGCCCTCCCAGATCCATGACGACGCCTTGTCCAGGGACATCTACCTGGAGTACTCGGGTCCGAACGGCGCGATGTCGAAGATCACCGACGCGACAGGTGCGGTGATGAGGTTCGGCTACGGGTCCCCGAGCAACCGGATCACGACTATCACCGATGACGCCGGGACCGTCACCACCCTGGCCTACAACGCCTCAACTCAGCTAAGCCAGGCAACCTACGCCACCGGCAAGACCGAACAAAGCATCTGGACGTATACGTACGTCACCTATCCTCCGCCCTACACGCTCCAGGCGAAGGTCACGGACCCCAACGGCAAGACCACCATCTACGAGTCCCACACGACACCGAACCAGGTCACAAGGATCACCGACCCGCTGAGCCACAACACGAACTTCGGCTTCAACGCACACAACGACCGCCTCTGGTCATCGGACGCCCTGGCGGACAACACCAACTACACCTTCGATGCCAACAACTCCCTGACCAAGATCACCGCACCTCCCGTGGGCACCGCCGGAGCCGAGACGTCCTTCAGCTACCCGTCCAACACCGGCAATCCTCTGTCGAACGACTTGCCCTCCGCGGTGGTCAGCACGGAGAACCAGTCCACGGCCTACAGCTACGACGCGAACACCATGAACCGGTACCAGACCACCACCCCGGGCACCGGCGGCGCCGGCGGCACCCCGAAGCTGAACTACCAGGGCGACGCGGCGGGCACCACCTGCGGGGCGAAGAAAGGCCAGGTCTGCAAGTCCACCGACGGCAACGGCAACGTCACCAGCTACACCTACGGGACCCTGGGCATGCCCACCACCATCACCCAGCCATCCCCGCTCGGGGCGATCACGAACGTCTACGACGACGCCTCCCGTCTGATCACCTCAACCGACGGCAAAGGCCAGGTCACCCACTACGACTACGACAACAACGACCGGCTCATCCAGATCGACAAAGGCGTCAACTGCGCCAGCAACTGCGTCTCCTACACCTACGACACTCGCGGGAACCTCACCCAAAGCCAGGACGACACCGGAAACACCAACTTCAGCTACGACGCCCAGAACCGGCCAAAATCCAAGACCATCGGCGGCACCACGACGTCAGTCAGCTACGACGGAGCCTCCAACGTGCTGACCTCAGTTGACCCCCTCGGGACGGTCACTTACGCCTACGACGCCGCGAACAGGCTGATCAGCCTCGCCGAGCCCGGCGGGTCCTGTCCGGGGACGCCCACGTTCCCGAACAGCACCAAATGCACCGGCTTCGGCTACGACATTGTCAACCGGCGCACCGCCACCAACTACCCCAACGGGGTCACAAACACCACCGTCTACGACGCGGCTTCCCGCATCGTCTCCATCACCGCGACCAACAGCTCCAGCACCGTCCTGGCCAAACGCGCCTACACCTACACCGTCAACGGCACCAAAGACGCGGCCCTGCGCAAAACCATGACCACCGAAACCGGGACCGTCACCACCTACAGTTACGACGAAATCAACCGCCTCACCTCAGCGGTCACCGGGTCCACCACCGAAACCTGGACCTACGACAAGAACGGCAACCGCACCATAGACACCAAGACCGGGACAGCGAACGTGTACTCAGCGTTCAACGCCGCCGACCAGCTGTGCTGGTCCGGTGCCAGCGCCGGGAACTGCGCCACACCCCCGGGCGGCGCGACCACGTTCAGCTACGACGCGAACGGCAACACCACCGCTGCCGGGCCCACCACCCAGACCTACAACATCTTCGACCAGTTCAGTTCCAACACCGCCGGCGGCACCACCACGAACTACACCTACAGCGGACCGCGGAACGACAGCAGACTCACCGCAGGCGGCACCTCGTTCCTGAACGGCACTCTCGGAATCACCCAACAAACCACCGGCGGCGCGACCACTTCCTTCATCAGGGACCCCGGCGGTAACCTCATCAGCATGCGCACTAGTTCAGGGGCGAGTTTCTACTACACGATGGACGCGCTCGGCTCCACCATCCTGCTCACCGACAGCGCCCAGGCAGCCGCAGCCACCTACTCTTACGACTCCTGGGGCAACACCACCAGCTCCGGTGCCCAGGCCGCCGTCAACCCGTGGACCTATGCTGGCGGGTACAACGACATGGCCGCCAGCAACCGCATCAAATTCGGCGCCCGCTACTACAACCCCTTCCACGGCCGCTTCACCCAAGCAGACCCCTCAGGGCGGGAGGTAAATCGCTACCTCTATGGCGCCGCCAACCCCATCAATAACACCGATCCATCGGGGCTTTTCTGCTACTCCTGGAACCACGACACCCCTGACTGCGGATGGTACGGACCACCCGCACCAACCACGCCGTGGCAATGCAAGTTGAGCGTAACTTTTTCCGCGGCTGGGCTCCTCTTTGGCGGCTGGAGTTGGTATGCGGCGGCCGGGCTAGGTGTCGGTATTGCCACGTCATGTTTTTAGGCGCTCTCCATTCCCCTACGACACGGACAACACATGAAACCGCTTCAAGCCCCCCGCGCCATGCTCGTCTACGCGGGCTTGGGAATTTTGCTCTGGCTGACTCTCGGAATAACGGACTTAATCGCGGGTTCCGTCACTTGGCGCTTAATAGCGTACGGTCTGATGATCGCCGCCTCTCTCTATATGTTTATCCGAGCGCTGAGATCTACAAGAAGACAGGCTCGGCCCGACTAACCCCCAGATGGCGTGCGGCCACAGTTCTTGTGTAACCACCCATGGTGACTTTTACCGGAAGTTCACCCTAGTTTCCCGCCGCACGCTCGGGCCTCTAAGAAGGGGGCCATGCTCGACGTATTTTCGCACCATAGCAGTGTCCAATGGCCCACCCTCGTTAGCTACCGGCCTGTTGGGCGAGTGTGTGGGCGAGGCGGTAGGAGTCGGTTCCGGTTTCGATGATGGTTCCGTTGAAGGTGAGCCGGTCTACGATGGCGGCGCAGAGGCGCGGGTCGGTGAAGGTTTTGGTCCAGCCGGAGAAGGATTCGTTGGTGGCGATCGCGACGGATGCTTTTTCTTCTCGTTCGGTGAGGACTTGGAAGAGCAGTTCGGCTCCTCGTTTGTCCAGTTCCATGTAGCCCAGTTCATCGATCTATGAGGATATCCGCATAGATCGATCTATGCCGAGCCCGCAACTATGCCGAGGCAACCGCTGCTGCCGGTGAACGTGAGCGGGTGGCGCTTTGTTTCTTCGACGACTTTAACTCCGCCGTATCGGCATAGTTCCACCGGGCGGGAGCCTGATCATGGGAGCAACAGTGCTTCCGTGAAGGAGGCGAAGTGAACTGCCGTGGAGATCTCGGACAGTGGGCCCTCTTAAGATGAGGGTCTACCGA
>NZ_JBZAYA010000031.1:0-29899 GCF_058244265.1 Arthrobacter sp. SE2
GGATTAGACGAAGTTGCAATGAGCCGCTGGCCTCATCCAACCCTGACACGTAGGGTACTGGTCGCACTGATTGCAAATTGCCATATGTCTCCGTAGGCAAGATTGAGAAGCTGGTTGAAGAGGAATGGCAGCATGTCCGGTTCAGTCAACCCGAGATTGAACGGTTACGTCGAGAGATTATCTCCTGCTTTGACAGCCAGCAAGACGAGGCTGACACACTCGTCGCCGACCAGCGACGCCGCCTGATTCGTCTCGAACGACAGAAGCAAAAGCTGATTGATGCATACATGGCCGATGCGCTGCCGGTAGAGGATCTCAAGCTACGCCAGGCGAAACTGAGTGTCGAGCTGACCGACGCCGCTCGCCTGATCCAGAGCGCACAGCAGCAAACCACCGACCTACTCGGCCATGTTGAGGTAGTGCTCGGACTACTGGGCAATGCCCGCACACTTTACGCAAAACACGCCACCGACATAGACCGTCAAAACCTGAATGAAGCCATGTTCAAGGAGTTGCGGATTGATGCTGATGACGATCTTGAGGCCAACACCAGCCACCCAAAAATCCAGCAGGCACCGAAGAGCGATGTCGTGGCCGGTGTTCTCTTGGCCGGAAGCGGCCACACGGGGCGCACACCGGCCCGAAGTAGCGTCGGGGCGGCCGTTGGGGCATCCGAGCCGAAAAGCTGGGCGACAGCGGCCGACAAAGGCGGAGACAGCAAAACCCCCGGCAAGCTTTCGCTTACCGGGGGTTCCAACGTGACTAACTTGGCGGTGACGGTGGGATTTGAAACCTTTTCAGCCCCAATGAGGGCATGAAAAATCCCTAGAATTCAAGGATTTTGGTTACTTCAAATCACCCGTTCTTACATCGGATGTGCCCAAAATGTGCCCAAAAAGTGCCCAGGGCCGACTTGCGAACTTTCTGCGGGCTAGCCGCTACCTGAAAGGGTCGGGCTCTGGTTCCATCCACCATTCGCCGTTCTTATGGTTCCGTGCCCGTAGCCATTCCACGAGGGCCCTGATGTCGTCCTCGTGCAGCATGATTCGCCGCTTGCTGAGTCGAGTGTGAATGCCGGAGATCCGGCAGTAGTTGCGAAGCTCTGACCCGGTCATGCCCAAGCAGGAACAATGGGTTCGTTGGCATGCGCCCGATGCTATCCGCCATCTGAGGAAAACAGCCCCCACACGAGTGAAAATGGCCCTATGCCGAGAGTGGGCTTGGCAGCTGGGGGCCGGGGTCTTTTGTCGGCATCGCCGACGAATGAATCCGTTCAATGGCTCAAGGGCATCTTCGCCATCCGACAGAAGGAGCTCGCGGCAGCCCGATTCGTTTCGGACATGAACACTGCCATCCAAAAAGGAATCGTTATGGACCTTCCGAACTTCATGGCACTCAACGTCCTAACAGCACTGAACTTTAAACACCAAGGATTCCGCCATGAAAAAGAAGTCCGCTGCGTCAGCCTCTCGGCTAGCGTAAATTTCCTAGTGATGCCCACTGATAGTGCCAAGACAATCGTGCCGTGGAAAGGATCTCCGGTCAGCGCTAAAACGGCACATCAGCCCCTGCCAATAAAGGAAATCCTGATTGGGCCGAGGGCCACGGCCCCGACAATCGAAGCCATCTCCCAATGCCTTTCTGACGCCGGACTCAAGGACCTCGTGGCACAAAGCGACCTTCCGTTCCGCTGAACTCCGTGCGAGGCGCCGCCAACGAGCGTCCGGCTCCGGAGATGTTGGGGTATATCAGCTCGGTGTACTGGAATTTTGGCAGGATCGCTGGCGGATAGTGTCCGCTTAGAGGAATGGACGCGCTACTGTCGACTGCTGGAATTCCCCCTTAAATAGCCCGAGGAAATGAACTTTTCAATTTCACTTTCGTGTCCACTGTTTTGAGCTAGTGGACGGACATTACGACAAACAGTCGAGATGGGTGCCCTATTGGAGCGGGGAATTGCAGCCTACAGGTTCAAAAAGTCTTGTGGCGCGAGTATGGACTACTCGCTGCACTGGGCTTACTACACGACCGTCACTCTATTGACACTCGGATAACACAAACCTATTTACATGCACCTGTTTTGAATGTAAGAATTTGCGCACCCACAGAAGCTCGACTACCTTCACTCGCGGTCGATGCTTCCACTCGCGCTAGTTATTGGGGGGGCACATGCGCGCCTTTAATGCGCCTTTTGGCTCAATTGGATTTTCAGTTTTCAGCAGGATTGTTGCCGGCTTTGCAGCAGCGGTCGTGGTCGCCGGGATACTCGGTGTTTCCCCGGTACCGGCGAATGCCGCTGCTGCGCCACAAACTGCTGAACCAACAGTAGTCACGGCACCAACAGGCGCGGTTCCGTTGGATCTCGTGAAAGGCGATGCGTGCAGTCCAAACTCCTTAGACGGGGAGGCAGTGGCGAGCCTCCAGTGCATTGCCGGAACCGCGAGGGTGACCCGCAGCCTCAATCTCAATCCGGAGTGTTACAAGGGCTTCAACGCCGGGTTGCTTTATGCCAATGGCGTGTACCAACTTCACCAGTGTGGTTCCACAGGCAAAGGAGCGGAAGCCATTGCCCAGGCCCGATATATCTACGGGCGCAGCATGGCCTCCCAGAGTGTCCACTTCTATCCCGGTATTAGTCCGGGGATCCAATGGGAAATGAGCCTGCCAGATGGGCGCGTCACACGCAGAAGTGACATCGTCGAGTACGACCCGAACCCCAATCCGACATCCAAGCTGGTTGACATTCTCGAAGCGAAAGGCGCCTGGTACGGCACCTCATCGGATGCGCAAACCCAGGTGAATAACTACGTCCGCTTGTTCAATGGGTCCCAGCAGGACACGTCCTATGCGGCGCAGCTCTCTTCAAGAACACACCCCTACACGGACGCCTTCAAGATCCACATTGGGAATTGTTTCGATGGCAGCGAGCAATATGTGGAATACGCCGTATCGAAACCCGCAGATGGCGTGCTGATGGTGACACCCGGGAGAGCCCGGGAAGACTGCAACCAACCGGCGCGAGTCCTTGACGTCCAATGGTTGGATCAGGACTTCGACACCTGGCCCAAGACCTATCCGCTGGTGCTCCCACTGATCGGGACGGTAGGAGGCGGCTCCCAACCGGAGCCGCTGTGGCTCCGTACGTTGCCGCTGCGCAGGTTCGCGGACCTCGTCGAATCGGTACTGCGCAATGCATCCTGCATGTGGCTCTGCATTGGCTCCGACGGTGTGAGAACGCCTGATGGCCCCCTTGATCTCCCCAACCAGTTGATGCTGATGGATTGGCTCAAATCCCAGGGCGTTCAAACCGCGTTCGGCGACCCGCACCTGGTCAACCTCGACGGAACCGCTTTCGACGTCCAGTCGGTTGGCGAATTCGACCTCGTCCAGTCGGCGCAGGACGACGTACCGTACGACTTCCGGGTACAGGCCCGCTTCAAGGGGCTCTCCGGCGGCAAGGTATCAACAACGGACGCAGTTGCCTTTGTCCTCAACGGCAAGAAAGTCATCCTCTCCAGAACAGGGCTTACAGTCGAAGGCACCCATCTGGACATTCCCGACGGGTCGTACGTCTACTTCGGAGCAGGCTCGGCAGTGTTCCGAAACGGCAACGCATACGCCGCTGTCTGGCCGGGCCAGACAGACCGCCCGGTACTCACCTTCGAATCTTCAAATGTCCGCATCCACGTACCATCTGCCATCTCGACCCGGGGACTCTTGGGGAACAACAACGGGGTCAAAGGCGACGATTTCGTCACCCGAGGCGGATGGAACCTCGGAGCGAACCCGGGCGCAGCGGCCCTGCACGGGTCCTTCGCAGACTCGTGGCGCATCACCGATGCAACCTCACTCTTCAGTTACGGCACGGGACAATCAACCGCAACGTTCACCGACACGAGCTACCCCCAGAACATTGTCAAAGTCTCCGACTACAGCTCTGACGTCATCACAGCGGCCCAGAACTCCTGCCACCAGGCCAACGTCGACGAAGGTCCTGCCCTCAGCGGCTGCATCAGCGACGTGATCCTCAGTGGCGACGCACCGACCTACACGGCCCTTGCGGCCCAGGTCAAAGCGCCCGCCAGTTCACTCGTTGGATCAAAAACGTTCGACTCCAACGGGCACCTCGGCGAAGACTTCGAAAGCGCTGTCGCCCCGAATTTTGATCCCTACAGGCTTTCAACCGATTCCGCGACGTCGACCATCGCGGGCCCGCTTTCCGGCGACAGGCCCTATGCCTTCTCTGTCACAGATATGCCCGCGCACAACTCCCTCACCGTTGCCTTTGATCTACTCACTCTCGGAACCTGGGACGGAGTGAACTCTTCGCTGGCCCTGAACATCGACGGCTCAAGTGTGTGGTCAAGCAGCCTCTCCTCGGTGACCAACGCGACTCCGGCTGGCACAGGGCAGCTCGCCTCCGGAGACCAATTCAAGAAATACCGGGTCAGCGTCAACCTGCCCCACTTGACGCCCACCCTCAAAGCCTCGCTCACGGCAAGCGGCATCGCGCTAACGGCGAGCAGAGCAATCGGTATAGACAACATCGACATCACCGAACAACTGATCCCGCCCCAGACCTTCGCGCTCCCTCTTGACGGCAGTGCAATCAGCGACGGCGTCCCCGGGGCCGGTGCGGGGAACCTGGAAACGAAGGCCTCCAAGGACGCCTACACATTCACTGTTCCTGACGGAGGCAGGACGTTGTTCCTGGATTTCCGCTCGTGTGTGAGCAACAACGGGAATCAGTTCTTGAACGGGCTGATGTGGCAAGTCGTCAATGCATCGAGCGGTACGAAAGTCGCCGGGGGTTACTGCAGCAGCGGCAACACGACTGTGGACCTTCCGCCGGGAGATTACCGGCTCGAGCTGACGACAGATCCCACGCGAGACTCCTGGGGAACGTATAGCCTGTCGGCGTTCTTCGTCCCCGACCCTCAGACCTTCACCCTGCCGCTCGACGGGAGCGCCGTAAGCAACAGCGTCCCGGGCTCCGGCGCGGGGAACCTGGAAACTAAGGGGTCCAAGGACTTCTACACCTTCACGGTACCTGCCGGGGGCAAGACCCTGTTCCTGGATCTCAACCGGGATTGCGTCAACCACCCCGACAACATCTTCGCCAACGGGCTCACCTGGCAGGTCACCTCGATCGCCAGCGGAGCGAAGGTCGCCGGGGACTACTGCGCCTCGGGGAACAAGACGATGGCCTTGGCGGCCGGCGACTACCGGCTCGAGATGGGCACCGATATCACCCGCAAGTCCTACGGAACGTACAGTCTGTCGGCGTTCTTCGTCCCCGACCCTCAGACCTTCACCCTGCCGCTCGACGGGAGCGCCGTAAGCAATGGGGTTCCCGGGTCCGGTGCGGGGAACCTGGAAACGAAGGGGTCCAAGGACTTCTACACCTTCACGGTACCTGCCGGGGGCAAGACCCTGTTCCTGGATCTCAACCGGGATTGCGTGAGCCACCCCGACAACATCTTCGCGAACGGTCTTACCTGGCAGGTCACCTCGATCGCCAGCGGGGCAAAGGTCGCGGGGGACTACTGCGGCAGCGGGAACAAGACCGTCACCCTTCCAGCTGGTGATTACCGGCTGGAAATGGGCACCGACATCACCCGTAACTCCTACGGCACGTACAGTCTGGCGGCGTTCTTCGTCCCCGACCCCCAGACCTTCACCCTGCCCCTTGACGGGAGCGCCGTAAGCAACGGGGTTCCCGGGTCCGGTGCGGGGAACCTGGAGACCAAGAACTCAACTGACATCTACACGCTCAGCGTCCCGGACGGCGGCAAGACCCTGTTCCTTGATTTCCGGTCGTGCCTGAGCAACCCCGCCAATCCATACGCGAACGGACTTACCTGGCAGGTTGTGTCCAGCTCCACCGGAGTCAAAATGGGCGGTGACTACTGCGCCTCGGGGAACAAGACCGTTGGCCTTCCGCCAGGTGATTACCGCCTTGAGATGGGTACCGACGTTAGCCGTAACTCCTACGGCACGTACAGTCTGGCGGCGTTCTTCGTCCCCGACCAGCAGACCTACACCCTGCCGCTTGACGGCAGCGCCGTGAGTGACGGCGTCCCGGGAACCGGTGCGGGGAACCTGGAAACCCTGGGATCCAAGGACCTCTACACCTTCACCGTCCCGGACGGCGGAAAGACCCTGTTCCTGGACTTCCGTTCGTGCCTGAACCACCCCGCGAACCAGTACGCGAACGGGCTCACCTGGCAGGTCACCTCGGTCGCGAGCGGGGCGAAAGTCGCCGGGGACTACTGCGCCTCGGGGAACAAGACCGCGGCTCTCCCGACTGGTGACTACCGGCTCGAAATGGGATCGGACATCACCCGGAATTCCTACGGCACATATAGTCTGGCGGCGTTCTTTGTCCCCGACGCGCAGACCTTCACTCTGCCGCTTGACGGCAGCACAGTCAGCAACGGCGTGCCCGGGGCTGGTGCAGGGAACCTGGAAACGAAGGGATCCAAGGACCTCTACACCTTCACCGTTCCTGAAGGGGGGAGATCGCTGTTCCTGGACTTCCGCTCGTGCGTTAGCAACAACGCGAACCAGTACGCGAACGGGCTCACCTGGCAGGTCACCTCCGTGGCGAGCGGAACAAAGGTCGCCGGGGACTACTGCGCCTCAGGGAACAAGACTGTGGCACTGGCGGCCGGTGATTACCGCCTGGAAATGGGCACCGACATCACCCGTAACTCCTACGGCACGTACAGTCTGGCGGCGTTCTTCGTCCCCGACGCGCAGACCTACCCTCTGCCGCTCGACGGCAGCATCATCAGCAACGGCGTCCCCGGGGCCGGTGCCGGGAACCTGGAAACCCTGGGATCCAAGGACCTCTACACCTTCACCGTCCCGGACGGCGGAAAGACCCTGTTTCTGGACTTCCATTCGTGCCTGAACCACCCCGCCAACACCTACGCGAACGGGCTCACCTGGCAAGTAACCTCCGTGGCGAGCGGGGCAAAGGTCGCCGGGGACTACTGCGCCTACGGGAACAAGACCGTTACCCTTCCGGCCGGAGATTACCGGCTCGAAATGGGATCGGACATCACCCGCAATTCCTATGGCACGTACAGTCTGGCGGCGTTCTTCGTCCCCGACCCCCAGACCTTCGCGCTCCCTCTTGACGGCAGCGCAATCAGCGACGGCGTGCCCGGGGCCGGCGCAGGGAACCTGGAAACGAAGGTATCCAAGGACCTCTACACCTTCACCGTTCCTGAAGGGGGGAGATCGCTGTTCCTGGATTTCCGCTCGTGCGTTAGCAACAACGAGAACGGCTACGCGAACGGGCTCACCTGGCAGGTAACCTCCGTGGCGAGCGGGGCAAAGGTCGCCGGGGACTACTGCAGCTACGGGAATAAGACGGTTGCACTGCCCGCCGGTGATTACCGGCTTGAGATGGGCACGGACGTTAGCCGCAATTCCTATGGCACGTACAGTCTGGCGGCGTTCTTCGTCCCGGATCCGCAGACCTTCACCCTGGCGCTTGACGGCAGCACAATCAGTGACGGGGTTCCCGCCGCGGGAGCGGGGAACCTGGAAACGAAAGGGTCCAAGGACTTCTACACCTTCACCGTTCCCTCCGGCGGCAAGACCCTTTACCTGGACTTCAACAGGGATTGCGTAAACCACCCCGCCAACATCTTCGCGAACGGTCTCACCTGGCAAGTAACCTCCGTGGCGAGCGGGGCGAAGATCGCGGGGGACTACTGCGGAAGCGGGAACAAGACCGTGGCCCTTCCGGCCGGTGATTACCGGCTCGAGATGGGCACCGACATCGCCCGCAACTCCTACGGCACGTACAGTCTGTCGGCGTTCTTCGTACCCGACCCGCAGACCTTCACTCTGCCGCTCGACGGCAGCGCCGTGAGCGACGGCGTCCCGGGAACCGGTGCGGGGAACCTGGAAACCAAGGCCTCCAAGGACTACTACACCTTCACCGTCCCGGCCGGCGGCAAGACCCTGTACCTGGACTTCAACCGGGATTGCGTGAGCCACCCCGACAACATCTTCGCGAACGGTCTCACCTGGCAGGTCACCTCGATCGCCAGCGGGGCGAAGATCGCGGGGGACTACTGCGGAAGCGGGAACAAGACCGTCACCCTTCCGGCCGGTGATTACCGGCTCGAAATGGGCACCGACATAACCCGCAAGTCCTACGGCACGTACAGTCTGTCGGCGTTCTTCGTACCCGACCCGCAGACCTTCACCCTGCCGCTGGACGGCAGCACGGTGAGCGGTGGGGTTCCCGCCGCGGGTGCCGGGAACCTGGAAACGAAAGGATCCAAGGACTTTTACACCTTCACCGTCCCCACCGGGGGCAAAACCCTTAGTATCAGTTGGGTGACGTGTCTGAGCAACCCCGCAAATCCGTACGCGAACGGGCTCACCTGGCAGGTGACTTCCGTGGCCAGTGGGGCGAAAGTCGCCGGGGACTACTGCGCCTCGGGGAATAAGACCACGGCTCTCCCGGCTGGTGATTACCGGCTCGAGATGGCCAGCGACATAACCCGCAACTCCTACGGTACGTACAGCTTCAGCGGGGCACTCAATGGGTGAACATGCCGGCATCACCGTCGACGAGGACAAGATCCGCAGGGTCAACACGGCCGCGTTATTCACCCAGGGATTCCTCTGCGCCCCGAATGAAGGAGCGAACCCACCCTCAGCTGACGACATCGACAACGCCATTGCCGGCATCAGAATGCCCGGGCACCCCGACCAGCGGTTTCACGCGGTCGAGTTGAACAAGGGAACAGCAATCTACTTCCACCCCGTCCTGGCTCCACGGCATGCCGTGGAGATTGCGCAGATGATCGCCGACGCGATCGCGCCCCTCGGCTTCGCCGGCACCATCACCGCATGCGCCGACCGCCCCGGCCCCAGACCCCGCACGAATCGGTACGCCTATTGCGCCGCGATCTGCTCCGTCGACGCGGCTCTGGACAACAACGAGACGCCCCTCGCCTTCCGGTCTGTGAAGAAGAACCTGGACCGGTGGGCTGTGGACAGCCCAGCGTTCAAGGAAATCGTGGACCGGATCACCGGCTGGGCCGCGGCCAACGCGACCGGCCCGATCCTCGCCGGCATCCATTTCACAATGACCCAATGCGAACCACACCAGGTCGCCGGACTGCTGACGCGCTTGTGCGAAGACATCGGATGGGCCGACCTGCTGTTCCCCACAGCCAACGGAGACTGGTACGTGAAGTTCACCGGCGAGGGATGGATCCTCGCCGGCACCGAGATCAAGAACGGCAAGGACGATGCCGGGGAAGGTGTCATGAGGCTCCTCGCGGATTTGGCGCCGCTCTATGACTACGCCCAGATGACCCGCGTCCTCTTCGGGCTTGTCACCGCCGGGAGCATGATGACCCAAGTTGCGCGCCCCGGACGCCCGGACATCCCCAACCCCCGCGACCTCGATTTGAGCGCCGACCACGGATTCGTGAGGAGCTCCCTTCCCGGGATCTTCGCCGTGCAGGTCCTCGGACCAGGCCACCCGGACCTGCAGCCGTCGGACCGCTGGCGCGTCACTCCCCTCGACGCAGGCCGAAAAATGGTCGCCGTCGACAACCTCAGCGACTGGTGGGCAGACCCAAATCAAACTCCTCCAGAAGATCTGTACCTTCGACGGGAAGCCAACAAAGCTCTCCTGTCCAAATGGACTCCTCGAATGGCCTAGTGGGGCTACTGCCAGCCTGAGCTCCTCGTACCGTGGATGAGGCAGCGTGCGTTGGCATGGATGCCTTCGTTGTCGTCCTCGAACATTCCGCCACAGTCTGTGCACTCGAAACGGAATCCATTCGGGCTGGCCCGGTATCGGGGGTTGTTCGTGATCTCATGCATGCGAGCCGCTCTTGCGGCCTTGGCTGCTTGGCGTTCTGCTATTTCCTGGCCGTTGGTGGTTTCGGATATCCAGAACGGCGTGCGTTTTGGTCCGATGAACAGGTAGTCACCCTCGGAAACGTTGGAAGGTTGGACGGCAGTTGGCGGCTTTGTCGGGGTTTTCGGCGGTTGGGCCGGCTGGCGCCGGTGCAGCACTTCGCCTGCCTCGGGGTTGGTTGCACCGCCTTCGGCAATGACGGACCACTTGGCAGGGGGGAGCGCGGTTATCCAGCGGCCTTTGATGACGTCTTCGCAGATAGGGCAGGCAAATGCGCTGCGGTTGCCAGGGCCTTGAAGCCGGTATATGCCTGCCCGGGCCAACCCGCGTCCAGCTGCGGACAGCCAGCTGTCTACGTGTGCCCGGACGTTTTCAAAGTTCTCAGCCCTTGGCATCCAGTTCCCGGACTTCTGTCCGGTCGGTTCGGTGAGCAGCCAGATCAGCACCGGGTGACCGGACTTCATGCAGCGAACGTCACTGGCCCAAATGCGCCGGCTTGAGAGGACAGGTGGCACGTCGGTGATTCCTGGTGCGGCGGCAGCGTCGACAAACCTCGCCGTCACTTCAGCAGCAACCGCGGCGGCATTCTCCGCGGCAATGCGTTTCGCCTCCTCAGCCTGCTCGATCCTCTCCAGATGTTCTGCCGCAGCTTTGGCCCGGATCTCCGCCCGTCGCGCGATCTCCTCCAGTTGGTGCTGCGGGGTTCCGTACGACCACCGAAAGGACGGATGCAGAACCGCATCCACCGCGCGCCCGACATGGCCCGATTTACCTAATACCGGCTGGTACTGAGCCCGATCCATGAGCTTCGCCGGGGCCTCGGGCAGGTCGCTGGTTTTGCCGAAGCCCGTGACGATCATCAGCAGTTTCACCCGGAACTCGTCGTGGTCGTAGGGGACCACCCACACCGGGCCGACGCCATCATGCACGTAACGCTGGGACCGGTAGACATACTCGTCCTCGCTCTGCGGCGACAGCTGGACCTCGAATGCGAGCCGCCTGCCGGTTGTGTGAATGGCCATGACATCAGCGATCCAAGCCCGTTGCGGATGCGCGTGCTCAACCTCCGCACGCCAGCCAGGCACGGCGTTGATTCTGTCCTGCAGCGCCCGCTTCATCGCCAAGTGCTGATCCGACTCAGACTTGTGCTCGACGGAGCATTCGACGCCGGGATAATGCTTGAAGAACTGCCGGCCCCTGCGCGTGACCCGGCTCGCCCGCAGCCCGCACTCCAGCAGCACCAGGTCCATGTAGAGAGGGTGATTGACCAGCGCCCGCCACGGATCGTGGGCCATCTGTGTCGCGTCGACCCGATCACCGTTCAGGTACGCCACCAACTGCACCAAGCATCCCCCATCCCCGGCTGCACAGCCGTGGCCGTCAATCTACCGTTCGACCCCCGCCGCCGCTATCAACAAACACCTGGAGAACTTCGGTCAGCCTGATCTGCGCCTCAAGCAGGACCGCAGTGATCTTGGTGACCTAGTCCTTGTCATAGTGCGGAATACCTAGTCATGCCAAACATGTGTGCGGCGACCGGGAAAACGCGCCACGTTAGATCCAGCCGCATCGTCGCCAAAGACTCAGGTGCGTGAGGCCCGGTCGATCCCGTCCAGGCGCGCCCTTTCCGCTTGGGCACGATCACCGGCTCGAACGAGCCATCCCGATCCCGGGGCACCTCAATCTCGACCGGGCCGATCTCGGTCAGCACGGCCTTGGACCTGGTGCCGTTACGCATGTTCGCCGCGATCGGCCTCTGGCCATGCTCGTGCCCGAGGTGCTCGGTCAGTTCCGCTTCCAGCGCGGTCTCCAGCACGTTCCTCGTGAGCTGGTTCAGCAGCCCGCCCGGGCCCACCAGGCTCACGCCCTGCTCCTCGGCCTGCGCGAGCAACCGCTACGCAAGCTCCTACTGATCGATGATCTCTCCCGTCACAGGATCGATCATCACCCCTTCCATCTCGGTCGTGGACTCTGACACGACCGTCTCCTTTCGGATCAGGCCGGACACCACACACCGTCATTCAGACGGTCCCACTCTACTTTCTGAGCGGTCGGCATCTTCGGCCAGCGATGGGAAGTGCGACTTCTAACTTTAGATCCGCAGCCCAATGTCCCGTGTCGAAGAGGACGGCTCGTAGGAGTGCACTGTTGGCGTGGCGGGGCTGGTGCGGGTCTGGGCAACAGGGGAGAGCTTCGTCTGGAGCCGTTGGCGTTGGCTTTGCCTGTCAGGTTCCTCCCAGGCCACAGGGGTTCCGAGCGGGGTGGTGTTGTCGTTGATGGCCCAGCGGTCCCGGTAGATGAGGATTTCCTGCAGCGTTCGCCGTCGCCGGTCCGGGTCCGGGATGTTCTGGAGTTGCGAGGCGAGGTCCTGCACCCATGGTTCCTGGCTGGCGGGGTTGCGTGCTGCCACGAGTTTGGCGCGGTTGCGGATGCGCTGTTCGACCTGGGTAACGAGGTTGCTCAGGTCGGGACGGTTGCCGGGGTACCGGACGAGCCCTTCGGGTGCTTCGTGGAGGTTTGCGGCGGTGCGTAGCCGGTTGTGGATGATGGCGGTCAGGTCGCGGACTTCGCCGCGGGGCGTCATTGCGTTGAGCACTTCGTGCTCGGCAAGGTTCCGGTCATGTGCTGCCAGCCGCTTCCAGGCGGCGACGGCGGGCCCCCAGGCCGGGGAGCGCTGCAGATCCTCGGTCGAACCTGGGGAGTTGGTGGTGAGGAAATCCGCGAGGTCCTCGTCGGCGGCGAGTTGGGTGAGGTAGTCGTGCTCGGCGGCGAGCTGGTGGAGGGTATCTGTGCTGTCCTGGAGTTCCTGCCGGGTTTCGTGTGCGGTGTGTTCGGCGCCTTCGGCGGCCAGGACCTGGCCGAGGATCTCCGGCCAGCCAGGCAGACCTGTCGGATCAATCCGTTCGTCCGCGTCAGTGTCGGGTTCGACGATGTAGGCGGTGTTCGTGGTCCGGCCACGGGTCATGCCGACGTAGAACAGTTCGCGGGTGAGCCTGCCTTCGGTGACGACGATGTGCCCGGTGTCCACGGTGATTCCCTGCGAGCGGTGCGCTGTGGTCGCGTACCCCAATTCCGTAAACCCCGAGAGGTAGTTCCGGTCAAGGTTGATGGTGGCGCCGGTGTCTTTTCTGACGCAGGGAACGGTGCCGGCTTGGCCGGGCTGTGCAGTGATGGTCAGCAGGGTGCCGTTGCGGATAAACCCGCCCAGGCTATCCCTGATCCTTCGGTCATTGCGCCGGGCCAGGATCACATCCCCACAACCGGCCGTGAGGCCGTCGGCCAAGGGCACGGTGTGCCGGGTGTCAACGGCTCCCGTGGCGGCCCGGTCGTGCTGGGCGCGCCGGTTGAGGACGGTCACGGTGTCATTGTCCGCGGCGATGAGGATGGAGGCCAGCCCTGCCTTCTCGTCCGCGGCCCATCCCGCGTACGCAGCCTCGATCATCCGGTCGTCGTTTCCGGCCTGGATCCGGCCGTGTCGCTGGTACTCCAGGACCCCGTCCCAGTTCCCGGCCCGCAGGTGGAGCGAGGCAGCGCCTTCCCAGGCGTGGGTGAAGCGGTGCAGGGAGGTCAGCCGCACTGCCCGGCCGGTGCGGTCGAGCCAGCCGAGCATCCCGCCGGCGTCGATGGAGTCCAGCTGGGCAGGGTCGCCCACCAATACCAGTTTCGCCCCGGCCGCGGCCGCCATTCCGGTGAGGGCGGCGAGCTGGTAGGTGGGGACCATGGACGCTTCGTCAATGATGACGAGCTGGCCCGGGCGGAGCTGCCAGCGGGACTGTTCGGCGGTGACGGCGGCGAGGACCTGTGCCGCCTGCTGCCGCCACCGCTTCTGAGTCGGACCGGTAGCCAGGGGGTGTTCCAGGGCGTGTTCGGCGAGGAGGTAGCGTCGGGCGCGGTTGGCTGCTCCGGGGCCGTTGGATTCGTAGAGCCATTTCGTCACGTTCTCCGCTCCGAGTCCCAACGCGTCGCCGAGGACGTCGGCGGACACGGCGGCCGGGGCGAGGGCGACCACGCTGCCGGGGCCGTGGACCTGTTGCCAGGCGTCGCTGACGGCTTTCATGGTGGCGGTCTTCCCTGCCCCGGCCGGGCCGGTGAGCGCGTCCAGACGACGCCGGCTGCTCAGGACCTGGATGGCGGCGTCCTGCTGGTCCGCGAACAGAACGGGCCCCGCACTTCCGGGCGTGGCGGTGACGGCGTCGACGGCGTCCCAGGGCTCCAGCCCGGGCGCGTCGGTGGCGTTGCTGGCGGCCATGATGGCTCCCTCATCGGCAAGGATACGGGCGTTGGTGAACACCGTCCCGGTGACCGGGTCGAAAACCGTGTGCCCGTCGGCGGCGAGATCGGCCCGGGCGTCGTCAGGGGCGGTGTACCGGTGCTCGTTGAGCGGGACGGAGAACGTCTGGGCATCGTCGGCAAGGGCCTCGATCATCGCTGTGCGTTCGGCGGGGCTGGCCATCCGGATGCCGGCGCAGACGCGTTCGGCCTCGGCGAGCAGATTCCACCGGTTCCAGGTGGCGCGTTTTTGGGCGACCAGGTCCATCACCAGCTGCCCGGTGACCTTCCGCCATTCCGGGGACAGGTCCGCACCCGTGAGGGGCCGGGTGCGGGACTGGTGGACAGTGCCGGTAATCAAGCGTTCCGGCCCGTAGCCAAGGCCTTCGGCCCGGCGGCGCCAGGACGTAAGCCGTTCCGCCAGCGATACGGGTTGGGCGTCCTTAGCCGTCCGGGTCGACAGGGTGGCCTGCTGCCGCAGCTTCAGGACAGTGGCGTCGGAGGGATTGGTCCCGTGTTCGAGATTCCAGAGCCGGACCAGCCGGTCCTTCTCCAGCTCGATGATCCGTGCCCGGGCGGAGAACTCCGTGATCAGCCCGGCATCGACCCCGGACAGCTCGCGGCTGGGGTTGCGGTCGACCGAGACCGGTGCCCGCAGCTCGGTCTCGGTTCCCAGGCTGCGCCGCAGCTCGTCGAAGAGCAGGCCGTTGTAGTGCTCACTGGCCGCGACCGCCGCCTTGTACAGGGTCCGGGAATCGAGAGTAGCCCACGCCCCATCGCTCGTCCGTTGGACGCGGTTGGCGATGACCAGGTGGGTGTGCAGTTGCGGATCACCGGCCCGGGATTCCCAATGATCAAACGCGGCGCCGATGGCTCCGCGGACCGGGACGTGGGCCACGCCGTTGCGGCCCGTCCGGGTTCCGATGGCCCGGCACTCGAGCCAGACCAAGGTGTCCTGCACGGCACGGTGATGCGCAGCCAACACCTGATCCCGGACGTCTTGCGGGCTGAGCGCCCACAAGACCGAGACCGACTTCGGAACGCTGAACGTCAAGTCGAACCCGGCAACGGGGCAACGCGTGGATGTTCCGGGTTTCCGGTCCGGCCCTGCTGGGGCGGTGGCCCGCTGCCCGTGCCGGCGGCCCAGCGGCTCACGTGTGATCGGATGCAGTGCTCCTTCGAAGACTGCCTTCGCTGAATCATCCGTCAGGACGGTGCCGGGGGCCAGGCCGATGCCGTCCATGCCGCTGCCCAGCCAGGTCCCGGGCGGGTTACCGGAAGTCGTGTAGTAGTCAGTCAGATTGCGCACGGTCACATCGCCATGGGCTGTGGTCTTCAACAGGTACTTCACCCCGGCATCCGCAGACAGCCGGGCAATGGACATCGTCACCGCAACGCCCCATGAACACCCACGGAATGCGGGCAGGCACCGCACCCCAGGTCCAGGCTGATGCTGTTTCGCCGTTGCTTCACGCCCCTTCATCGTCCGCAACGGGATCAGGCACATGACTACCGGCGGCCTGTCACCTTTCCGTCGATAATCCCCGCTCCCCGCTTGGATGCCAGACGTGTAAACGGATGGGGAAGTATCTTCCGCGTGCCGAGGGGTGAGAATTGTTGTGCCGCTTGGCGACGTCTATTCACATTGGTGCGGGGTTAGCCCGTAGAGGTGCATGACGCGGGGTCCATGGGTGTACCGGATGGTCGCGGTAAGGCACGTGGCTCTGTGTCCTGATCAGAGGATCCTCCAGGCGGCGGCCGATATTTGTCGCACTTGGAGGGATTGGTGATTCTGATGGGCGTGATGATCGAGCGCGTCGCCGGGTTGGTCATCGGCAAGAAATCGGTGACCGTGTGCGTTCGCACGCCCGGACAGGGCGCATCGACGACGGCCGTCGTTCCTAGATCGCCGGTCATCGAGACGCTCGTTGGTATATCAGCTCTCCAAACGGATCGCGAGGACGGGGCAGACGGCGGCGGCCTGGCGTACCTCGGCCTCGCGTTCCGGGCTTGGTTCGGCGTCGAGGAGTATGGCGATGCCGTCTTCGTCGCGCTGGTCGAAGATGGTGTCAGCAGCCGTAACGCACTGCCCTGAGGCGACGCATTTGTCCTGGTCGAGGATTACTTTCATGTTCTTTTCCTTCTTCGCAGGTTGGGAGCGGTTAGTTACCAGGTGACGGGCAATTCGTAGACGCCGTAGACGGAGGCGTCGTTCTTGAACGGCACCTGGTCAATCGGAGTGGCGAGGGCCAGGGTGGGGATGCGGCGGAGCAGGGTGGTGTAGGCGAGCTGTAGTTCCATGCGTGCCAGGGGCTGGCCGAGGCACTGGTGCACGCCGAATCCGAAGGCGACGTGGTGGCGGGCGTCGCGTTCGAGGTCGAGGGTGTCGGGGTCCTCGAAGGCTTCCGGGTCGCGGTTACCGAGGTCGGTGGCAATGATCACGCCTTCCCCGGCTTTGATGGTCTGCCCTGCGATCTCGATGTCGGCGATCGCGATGCGTTTGCGGCCGTCGTGGGTGATGGTCAGGTAGCGGAGAAGCTCTTCGACCGCGGAGGTGACGAGGGCGGGATCGCCGCTGTCGCGGAGGCGGGCGAGCTGCTCCGGGTGTTCGAGCAGTGCGAGCGTGCCGAGCGCGATCATGTTTGCCGTGGTCTCGTGGCCGGCGATGAGTAGCAGCACGCCCATCTGGGCGGCGTCCGCGGCACTGAGGTCGCCGGCGTCGACGCGGCGGGCGAGGTCGGTGAAGATGTCTTCGCCGGGTTGTTCGAGTTTGAGCGCCAGCAGCCGGTGCAGGTAGCCGATGAGCGCGCCCATCGCGGCGCCCTGGTCCTCGGGACTGACGCCGCGCTTGATGATCAGGTTGCTGTTTTTCTGGAAGAAGTCGTGGTCGGAGTAGGGGACTCCAAGCAATCGGCAGATCACCAATGACGGCATGGGCAGGGCAAAGGCCTCGACCAGGTCAGCCGGTTTTGGGCCCGCGAGCATCTCGTCAAGCAGGTCGTCGATGATTTTCTGGACACCCGGTCGCATGGCTTCGATGCGTTTGACCATGAACGGCGCGGTCACCATGCGCCTGAGCCGGGCGTGCTCGGGGTCGTCCATCAGGATGAAGCTCAACGGGGATCCGCTCCCCTTCGGGCGCGGGGCCGGGCTGGGGTAGCCGGGGTTGCTGATGTCGGCGCTGATCCGCGGGTCGCTCAGCAGCGCGCGCTGTTCCGCGTAGCGAGTGACAAACCAGGGGCGGCTGCCGTCCCACATGGTGACCCGTGTCAGAGGGGCTTCCTTCTGGGCTGCCAGACCGCGGGGCGGCGGGTCGAACGGGCACTTGCCGTCCCGTGACATCGGGAACGCCGGCTCATGTGGGCTCGGGGTGGTCGTGTCAGTGGTGGTGGTGGTCATGCTTTTCCTCCAGGCTGTATCGGTCGGTGGAGCCAACGGGCTCGGTGGGTCAAGGAGTTTGAGACCTGTCAATTCAGCGCCGGCACGTCGACGCCCGCTTCCGCCATGAGTTCCTGCCGTCGCTGCCGGGTTTGTTTGGGCATGGCCCAGCCGAGCACGCCGACCATCCGCCCGTCGTCGATGGCGACGGCCACGAAGCGGCCGTCGGCTGGGTCGCCATCGGTCACCTCAAGCTGCGCCGAGCCGGGAATCAGTCCGTGCACTTGGATCCGGACCCCGTACTGGTCGGTCCAGAAGTACGGTACGGGGGCATACGGTTCCCCTTTGCCAAGAATGTCGCGGGCCACGGCGATTGCCTGCTCGGTCGCGTTGGTGCGGTTCTCCAGGCGCACCGGTTCCCCGAGGCCGGCGTGGTGCCAGCGGGCGACGTCACCTACGGCCCAGACGCCGTCGGCGGCCCGGCAGAACGTATCGCAGACGATCCCGTCGTCGAGTTCGAGGCCGCTGCCGGCGAGCCATCCGGTCACCGGTTCGGAGCCTATCGCGACGACGACGGTGTCCGCGGGGAGTACCTCGCCCGAGGTGAGTTCGACCCCGCTCACCCGGCCACCGGAGTGCTGCACTGCGGCTACACGCCGCTCACCGAGCAGCTGGACGCCGTGTGTGCGGTGCAGGCCGGCGAGCAGCCGCGAGCCGAGCGCGCCAAGCTGCGGTGCCATCGGCGCTTCCGCCGCGCCGACAAGGGTGACCTTGACGCCCAGTTGGCGCGCGGTGGCCGCGATCTCGCACCCGAGGACTCCGTTGCCGACGACGACGAGCCTCGCGGTCGACGCGAGTGCTTCCTTGAGTCGGTGGGCGTCGTCGAGGGTGCGGAGGACGTGAATCCCGGCCGGCGCCCCGCGATCCCCGGTCCCTAGTGCGGTCGGCAGGTGGCGCGCCCGCAGTCCGGTAGCGAGGACGATGGCGTCTGCGCTAACTTCCTGGCCGCTCCCGGTGGTGACGGTGCGTGTGGAGACGTGGAGGCTGGTTGCGGACTCGCCGAGCAGGAACTCGGCGTCGAGGGAGTCGAGCATCTTCTGGTCGCGGAGGATGACCCTGTCGGCGGTCCATTCACCCGAGAGGAGCTGCTTTGAGAGCGGTGGCCGGTCGTAGGGCAGGTGCGGTTCGGCGTCGAGGAGCGTCAACCGTCCGCGGTGTCCGTTGCGCCGCAGGGCCTCGGCTGTTGCCAGCCCGGCGGCGGATGCGCCGACGACGAGGACGTGCTGGTCCCGCGGGTCCCGCGGGGCGTGGGTGTTCGTGGGTGCTGCGGTGGTGTCCATCGGGCGTCTTTTCCGGTCGAGGTGTGGTCGGGTGAGTCAGTCGTTATTCATGGTCTCGCCGGGATCAGCCGGCCGGTCCGGCCCGGCCGGGGTGTAGGGCGCGAGCCAGAGCCCCGTGATTGCGTCGATCACGCCGGTTCCGGCGTCGTGCCAGGAGCTGCGGGTGGTCGGCCTTCCCTCTGCCAGGGCGCGCTCCCGCTCGGACAGGGTGTGCACGAGCAGCTGGCGGGCCATGTCATCGCGCTCGGCCCGTACTTCTGCCGGAAGATCGGGGAGGCAACGGTCCAGACCAGCAAGTAATTCCCGGAGTGCCGGTGTCTCCATGGCGTCTTGCTCCATCACCTGCCGGTAGCCCGGGTCGGTCATGAGCTGGGCTCCGAATCGGGCGAACCAAGTGGGTGCCGGGAGCGAGTCGAGATGGTCGGTGACCGGCCGGACAAGGCAAGCGACCCAGTCGAGGATCTCTGACGAGTCCCGCGTGCCGGCGATCAATTGCTTGCGGCGTTCTTCGATTTCCACGTTGTGTCTCCGGGCGATCGCCCGGACCAGGTCGACTTTCGTGCCGAAGTGGTAACCGACCGCGGCGTTGTTGCCCTGGCCGGCCTCGTCGCTCACCAGGCGGTTGGATACCGCGCCGATGCCGTACTCGGCGAACAGGCGCTCGGCTGTGGAGAGTATGCGTTCCCGCGTCGCGTTGACCCGACTTCCGCGCCGCTGCCGGACGGTTTCCCCGGCTGGCGAGGCTCCCGTGCTGTCGGACCGCTCGATAGAGGTAGTCATCTTGCGCCTCCCGGGCTGCTGGTGGTCTGGTCTGTGGTTGATCTCATTTCATTAAAGTAAGTCACTTGCATTAAGTCAAGCGACTGACTTAGATTGAGTTTGTCGCTGCGGCGGGCCGCCCGACCCCCTCCTTATTCCTTCATTCCTCGAGAGGAAATCCCATGGTCATGCGCCTTGAAGACCCGAATCCCGGTACGGCCACTGTGCCGTCGGATGGCGTGCCCACGTCTAGTTCCGCCCCTCGCGCCGGTTCGCCCACACGCATCGTCCTTGTGCTTGCCTTTGCCGGCATCGTCGTATCGCTGATGCAGAGCCTGGTGATCCCGCTGGTCCCGAAGCTGCCTGCCCTGCTGCACGCGGCGCCCGGTGACGCGACGTGGGCGATCACGGCCACTCTGCTGGCCGGCGCCGTCTCGGTACCCACGATCGGGCGCCTTGGCGACATGTACGGCAAGCGCCGGATGCTGTTGTTCAGCATCGTGCTGCTGGTCCTGGGATCCGTGGTCGGAGCGTTCAGTGACAGCCTCGTGCCGATGATCGTAGCGCGCACCCTGCAAGGGCTCGCGGCCGGCGTCGTGCCCCTTGGCATCAGCATCATGCGCGATGAACTTCCCGCCGAACGCCTCGGAGGCGCGACCGCCCTGATGAGCGCCTCGCTCGGCGTAGGCGGCGCGCTCGGCCTGCCGGTCGCCGCGCTCATCGCCGATAGCGCCGACTGGCACGTGCTCTTCTGGGTCGCCGCCGGCCTCGGCGCAGCCTCACTCGTGTTGGTCGCAACCATGGTGCCTGCCTCGCGGGTACGAACCGGCGGCCGCTTCGACGCCATCGGCGCGACGGGCCTTTCCGCCGCCCTCGTCAGCCTGCTGCTCTCCGTTTCCAAGGGCGCCAATTGGGGCTGGACCTCTGCGCCCACGCTCGGCCTCGGCGCCGCGGCGCTCGTGCTCTTCATTGCGTGGGGACGCTATGAGCTGCGCACCAACGGGCCGCTCGTGGATCTGCGGACCTTGGTACGTCGCCAGGTGCTGCTGACCAACATTGGTTCCGCTATCTTCGGTTTCGCCATGTTCTCGATGTCCCTGGTGCTGCCCCAACTGCTGCAGCTGCCCAGGCAGACCGGATACGGCCTCGGTCAGTCAATGCTCGTCGTCGGGCTCGTCATGGCACCGTCAGGTTTCGTCATGATGGCCGTCGCCCCGGTCTCGGCCAGAATCTCCGCGACGTGGGGGCCGAAATGGTCGCTCATGCTGGGCGCCTTGGTCGTCGCGGCAGGCTATGGCTTCGGCGTTGTTGCAATGGGCGCCGTCTGGCAGTTGGTGGTTGTCTCAATCGTCATCGGCGCCGGAATCGGCCTGGCCTACGGAGCCATGCCCTCGCTCGTCATGGGTGCCGTCCCGGCGTCGGAAACGGCGTCCGCCAACAGCCTCAACACGCTGATGCGCTCGATCGGCACGTCCCTTTCGAGCGCCGTCGCCGGAGTGGTCCTCGCCCAGCTGACCACCACCCTAGGCGGAGTATCGATGCCCTCCCAGGGGGCGTTTCAGCTCGTCATGGGTGTCGGAGCAGCCGCGGCTCTCGGAGCCTTCGCAGTCGCGGCCTTCCTCCCGAGGTATCGTGCAGCCGCACTGAGCCGAGCGTCAGCGGAATAGTTCGAGACGACCGATTTAGACCACATTACGGCCGCGAATGCGGAGACCTTGCCGCCGTGATGTCAGGACGATCTCAAGG
The DNA here is from genome assembly GCF_058244265.1 of Arthrobacter sp. SE2. Classification (NCBI taxonomy): domain Bacteria; kingdom Bacillati; phylum Actinomycetota; class Actinomycetes; order Micrococcales; family Micrococcaceae; genus Arthrobacter; species Arthrobacter sp. SE2. The sequence continues at coordinate 21,397 of NZ_JBZAYA010000031.1, forward strand.
CTTCATGACGATTTTGCGGGTGACGCCTTCACAGACATTATGTACGACGACGGGATCGCCCGCGTCATGGTCCGGGACCCCTCCGGAACCGGGGTCGGCATGACGTGGGACCGGAACAGCCCCTGGCTGCAGGTCCACGCCGCGGACAAACCCGCACCCTTGCCGAACCGGCTCGGACTCGCCGTTGAACCCATGACCTGCCCACCCGACGCCTTCAACAGCGGCCAGGACCTCGTCCAGCTTGAACCAGGAGCGTCGCACGAAGCATCATGGCTCATCTTTGCCTCCTGACAGTGCCAGTACCGGAATCTGGTCCTCTTGCGTCGAAGCCCCGCGTTAGCCCGGCCGCCGGCCGTCAGCGGCACTGTCCCGAAGCGAGTCAGCACGCCGTATCAACTCCGTCGAAAAACTGAGTCACCAAAATGAAAGGGCATCCATTCTGTCTGCCGGCGGGCATTCACATCGGTCAAGGCCATTCGGGCACGCCATTGAGGGTAACTGCACAGATTCCCAATGTACTAGCCAGCAGATGGGTAGACGAAACTTTTCCGTGATCATCTTCCCGGTCCATGAGGCCATGTTGATATCCACTACTTTCCAATAACTTTTCAAGGCGAGGGCGTACCTCCGGAGCGTTCCCTGTGATTCCAGCTTCCCTCACTTCAACGCCGAAGAGTTTTTGGCGCCGGCGTCATCAAACCTGCGACCCATGTCGTGGGGCGTCCCATTCCTTCAGATGCGGCCGCAGTCCGCATTTTTGGGGGGCTGAACGCCACGACTAACGGCGCACTTCACGGAGTGGGACTGGGACATTGGCTCCTCCCATGCGATTGCCTAACGGCAGGCAGCTTTTCGTCGGCGACTATGCCCGTTGCTTCTGCCCGGGGTCACCCATTTGATGCTTAGTGAGTTTCCGGTTAGCTCAGGTGGCGGGGTCCGGTCCCGGATCGTGGGCAGTGATTTGGCGGTAGGTGGTCGGTGCTTGGGTAGTGCCGAGGCCGAGCAGGGACTGGAAGGCCGCCATGGGCGTGCCGCGCCGGTTGTTAGCGGAACGTGAATTCATCGAGGTACACCTGTAGGTGTTCATTGCATACGGAGCGGTGGGTGCCGCGCAGCCAGGTCTTGAGGTTGCTGATGGCACGGTGCACGCGGGGAAGGACCGGGTCGGTGTCGCCGGCCTTTTTGGCAGCCCGCTGGGAGCGGGGGCGGTGGGTGTAGCCTTTTTTGGCCAAGGGCGCGTAGCCCATCCAGCCGTCAGTATGCACGATGGCCCCCGGAGCCACGGTGTCCATCACGAAGCCGGTCAATGTGTCACCGGAGGCATCGCGGATCACTTTCATCCGCACCCGTCCCGAGCCCTGGCCGCGGACCTCCACCGCGACGACGACCTGCGTGGCCCGGGCTGTGAGGCTCCTGCCGCCGCGCCGGCCGGTCTCAGGACCGCCGACTTCGCACTCGTCCACCTCGACCTCACCGGTGAGCAAGGTGCGTTCCGGGTTGACCATAGCCCGGCGCAGCTTGTGCAGCATGGTCCACGCCGTCTCGTACCGGGACAATCCGAGGCTGTCGCTGCAGCTGCCGGGCGGAGATCCCCGGGGTGCCGGTCGTCATCAGGTAGGCCGCCCAGAACCATAAATGCAGCGCTGTGTGGGTCTTGTGGAGCACCGTACCGGCCGTCAGCGAGACTTGGTAACGGCAGGCGGAGCATTCCCAAAGTCCCCGCGCCGCCACGGGCCAGGCAGACCGGCCTTGACACCGCGGACACACGTAGCCGTCCGGCCAGCGGCACTTAAGCAGATAGTCCAGGCACGCCTTCTCGTCGCCAAACCGCGCCTGGAACTCCAGAATCGTCCGCGGAAAATCCGGTCCAGACATTTACCCAGAATACCTGAGCTAACCGGATATCCACTTGATCCTTTTTGCATATTTTCAGCAACTTGCTTGGGTGTGTGAGCTTTCCGAGAAGCATCGATTGAACCCCTTGGTTGAGTGCAACCTGTACCACATTAGATTTGAAATCTGCCAGCTGGGTAACCTTTCCTGACGAAACGAGTTCGGCGAAAGTTTTCAAGTTGCTCGGTGGGGTGTAGCGCGGGTTGGGAACATCACTGCCGTGGCCGCTTTTGCTTGTGGCATGACAGCAGGACCAGGATGTACCTCTCGGGAGCGCTGTCTCGTCGGCCATTGTCGAGGCGTCGCTGCCTGGGAAAGGCGCCGTTTCTCCGGCGTCAACCTGATGCGAGAGCGTCCACCTTGCCGGGAGTCCCCTTTCCGGAGAGCCCGTGATTGTCAATGCGTGAGACCCGCCAGCGAGCACCAAGCACAACTTTGCCCCTTGACTCACCGAGCTGCCGCTTCCCCTTCTGTCATCGTGCCTACGGCACGTAGCGATCCGTTATCCGCCTCGTCGCCTCCACCTCCCTGTCACCCTTGACCGGAAGGTCCGATTTGGAAAACCATAGGTACGGGTCGCGTTTCATACGGTTGGGGACCACTTTGCTTTTCAACCAACTAGGACTCTTGGAAGCAGCGTTGTACGTGGTCCCGCTCGTGAATGAAACCGTGCGGGACTGCCGGGCTCAGGGAAACTGAGAACCGGCGAAAGTTGTGTCTGGTAACGAGTATGCCAACATTCCCCTCCGCTTCCGCTTTAAGCGTGGCCACAGAAAGGGCCTTTGTCAGTTCATCATCGCGCTCCGCCGGGGTGTCGGCTATAAAATCTGCAACGAGTTTGTCGGTGGGCATGAGCAGGAGCTTTCGTTTGATGCGAGGAAACGTCGTTACGTTCCCGGGAGAGGGGCAATGTGCCAGAAGATGCACAGCAAGCAAGATGCGGCTGGCCAAAGAGCCAAGTATTTTCGGGAGAAGTGTGTCGGATTTCTCGAGGCGGCACTGATGCTCGGATGCAGCTGGGCCGAGCTTCTTACCTTCCCAGGCCTTCCGTGTGGACGGAGGGCTTTGGGTCGATGCCGCGCTGAGGCAAGCACGCAAGGGTTCAGGGTAGGTTCCAGGCATTGGTTTCGCACCCGACGGCCGCTGCCTCCTTTGTATCGATCATGCGTCGCCCCATTCCGCCATCCGTCCAGATCCAAAAACAGGATTTATCTCGCATCACGGCGTCGACGGTTCCGCTCAGAGTTTCTGGGCCAATCCGGAAACTCACATGCCTTCCGGATTCCAGAATCTCGGGATCCAATCCTTTGGGGGAGGACGGAGAGGCAAGGACGCCATCGGGAGTTTCCAGCGGTTCCTCCTGGATTTCCATGCCGAATTGGCGGGGAGCGTCTGGTCCGGCTTCCGACGCGCTGGGCCCCTGCCCACAGGGAGCTTCAGCATCTGGATCGGAAGGACAATCCGGTTCCCCGACGACTCCCGGAACCCGGTTCCTCGTTCCCGCCGCCAAGTGTCGACGGTTGTTGACCTTTGAGACGGTACTGATAGATACACCTGCCGTAATAGCGATACCGCGCATTTTCACCACCGAACCGGCTGGGTTCTTTGGCCTTTTTTCCTGTGTCACCGAACTCCTTGATCACATTCACTGACTGCTCTCTCTGCTTCGTAAACCCAGAAATTGGGGACTGCCTACCGCGCTGATGAACGCCGCACTGCTTGCTCGGTGGAAGGCCATGGGATAAAGCCTTCTGCTTTGACTGTCCAGCCGGTTTCTGGGAAACCGCCCGGGGATGTGTCAGAGCCGGCGGCGATGAGGGAAACAGCGGCGAGTAGGGAGCCGTTGCCCGGCAGGTACAGGGGCAAAATCCCCCGCATTTGGGGGTTGTGGCCCACGGGAGAGAGTTGGTTTTTGGCTTCGTCTTTGAGAAGGCAGTCGATAGCCAGGTCAGGGTTACCGAGGCGTGCTGCTGTCATCGCCATGACGGGGAAGTCCCAGCCCCAAGCGGTAGGCCAGTCCCAGGTTTCGAGGACGTCCAGAAGTGTTTTTTCCATCTGGTCCGGGTCGATGAGCGGCGTAGGCGGGACCAGCCCGAACGCGGCGAGAAGCGAGGGGTGGTCATCGCACCGCAGATACGGTTCTGTGGCCACGGCTGTGTAGCGGCCGCCGTCGCTGTGGGGCCGGATGAGGTTGTCCTGGATCTGGGTCCAGTCCTCCCTGCGGGCATGTCCCGCACGTTCGCGCCATAGTTGGGCTATCTCCAGGCCCCACCACCAGTAGGCGAGTTCAAAGGTCGGGTCTTCGGTGGTGGCCGCGTCATAAAATTCCTGGGCCGGCATAACCGGGGCTGGAAGGTGGAAGACGCCGTTTCGTTCCTCAGTGAAGGCAGCCATGAATGTCGCGGTCTCGTGGACCAGTTCGGCGTAGTCGTTGACGAGGGTGGACTGTTTGTCCGCATCGGAGGCGCGCCAGAGCAGTTCGAGCAGGTACAGCGGATGGGGCTGTTGCCAGATCAGCAGGGAACCGATAGGGCTCGGGCTTTCCCTGCCGTCGGGACCGACGTGCTTGGGCCAGCGCGCCCCCGGGTAGCCCTGGCGCGCCGCGGTCGCCCGGGCCTGGTCGAGGATGGACAGGTACCACGGCATGCTGCGTTCCAAGAGTGCGGGTCTGCCCCAGGTAGCGAAATGCGCGGCATGCCAAAGGTGCATCTCCAGGTGGAACTTTCCCTGCCAGGAGTTAGTGATCAGACCGGTTTCCTGCGGGGGCGTTACTCCGGCGGAATTCACCGCCGTAAGGTATTGGGAGAGCACGGTGCGGCGTTCGAGTTCGTATGCACGGGGGTCGCTGCTGCCTTGGAAGTCGAGCGCGGCCCCGGAGCACCAAAAGGCTTTCCAGGACCGGGTGGAGGCGTCCCGGACCATCGGGAACCCCATAGTGGCGGCGCCTTGTTCGCGGGGAACGGCTGGATCGGGGAGGAACTCGGCGACGAGTTCCAGGGTCGGCTGGGCGGCGGTGACGGTGAAGTGGTGCGGCTCAGCGGAAGCCGCGATGTCGGCGCCATCGGTGTCCAGATCTACCCGGTAGCTGGTTCCGTCGAGTTGGCGCAGGACGCTGGCACTACCGGAGCCGCCAGAGGTCAAAACGGAGGTGTGCCGCGCGGGGGAGTCCCAGTCGGAAGTCTGGAAGAACCCTTCAGAGGCGTAGGGAAACCGCACCGATACTGTGAGCCGGCCGTCAAGGAGGAGGTGTGAGCTGATCCGGAAGCCCACGCGCGCGCTGTCGGGCGCCGCCGCGGTCTGGACGCGGACCAATTCCCCGGCATACCGGAACGAGGTCTCGATGATCCCGGTCCACAAGTCGAGCGTTTGGTGGATGCCTGTGAGCGCCGCCGGATCGGTTTCGATGTCTCCGCCCGGGGTGCTGCGCAGTTGCAGTCCTATCCGGCCCAGGTCAATGCGTTGGGGGTTGGCGTGAAGCCAGGCCCCTGGCTTGTTTTCGTCCGTCACGTTACCTCGCATGGCCTGTTCCATGTCGTACCGGTCAGGGTAGGAGACCGGACCTCGGGCGGTGTCGTATCGGGACATGGCGTCGTCGAGGACGTAGCCTTCCGGGTTGGGCATCTCATGCCATCCCCAGGAACTCATGGTGGCAGTGTTCACTGCGACCTGGCCGCGCATCATGGCAGCCTTGGCATCATGGTAGTCCGTGAAGGTCTGCATGCCGGTGATGTCGGCCGTGTAGGCAAAGTCGCCGTTACCCACCGTGAGGACATGCTGTGGGTCCGCAGCCGTAAGGGTCACAGCGTGCCGGGCGACGACGGCCTGACGGTCGATGGGTGCTGTTGCCTGAGTCATGCGAAAACCCCTTCGGTATTGGCTGGCAGCAGGACGGGGGAGCCCGCTGGCAGGGACTCGAGAATGACTGTGGCCGGGGCATATCCTTCGGCGGTCGCGGTCACAGTGATTTCTCCGGCGCCGGAGGGGCGGACGACGGCGAGCAGCCGGCCGTCGAAAGAGGTATGGCTCCGTGAATGGTAGCTTTCCTCCGTCGCGGGACGTGCACTGCCCAGGCCTTGAAGGACGCCAGCTCCTTCCACGGTCACGGTGACCGTTCGTTCCACGTTCGTTGCCAGGTTGCCTTCGGTGTCGCGGAACTCGATGGTGACATGACTGAGGTCGGTGTGGTCGGCGCTGATTTCCGCGCGGTCTGCTTCCGCCACCAGCCTGATCGGCCCATTGGCAGAACGAAGCACGGTCCGGGCCTGCTCCACGCCTCCGGCGTAACCGATGGCGACGAGCTCGCCGGGATGGTACGTGAGATCGAAGACCGCACGGAACTTATGTTCCCGGCCCGCCGGCTGGCGCCCGATGGTTTGACCGTTATGCTGTAGCTCCACTTCATCGGCATCGCTGTAAACCTCCACTCTGACAGGAGAACCGGCTGGAACATCCCAGCTCCAGCTGGAGATCGAATCACTCCAGCTCCATTGGCCGGTGCTGCATTCGCGGTTATGGTTTTCGGGCCGCTGCACGGCGATGTAAGGCTCGTGGCGGAGCCCGAACACGGTTTCGCGGTAGTAGGAGGCAGGGCGGCGGTAGCCGGTGATGTCGATGTCGCCGCACCAAGCCAGTAGCCAGGGGTAGGGTGCGCCGAAGCTGGGTTTGCCGCCGGTTTCGTCCGCGTAGTGCACGCGGCCGATGCCCGCCTCGCCTAGGTAGTCCCAGCCTGTCCACGTGTAGTCGCCGATGACGTGCGGGTTCTCTTCGACGAGCTTCCAGCTCACGTCGATGTGGGTGGGGAACGTTTCGGTGCCCACGATGATGCGGTTGGGGAACAGTTCCTTGTCCTGGACGTAGCGACCGTCTCCGTAGTTGATCCCGGCGACGTCCACCACGGCGTGCGATTCGGCTGTTTTCTCGGTGACCAGGGGTGAGGCACTAATGCGGTTCATAAATTCGCCGGCCTGGCTCATCATGGCGTTGACGCCCTCGCCCTCCCCATCGGAGTCAGCTGCTGAGGCGCGCTGGCGCATCATTTCGGAGACCTCGGTGATGGCGGAGACGAAGCCGTTAATGCCGTTGGTGATGTAGCGGGTGCCATCCATGGAGCGGATCTTCTCGGCAATCTTCCGACCCCAGTCCGAGCCGAGGCCGCTACCGGTTTCGGGGATCTCATTGCCGATGGAGTACAGGATGACGCTGGGGTGATTGAAATCCTTGGCCACCATGGCTTCGACGTCGCGTTCCCACCATTCCGGGAAGGACAGGGAGTAGTCGAAGGAGGATTTCGCGTCCGTCCAGACGTCGAAGGTTTCGTCCATGACCAGCATGCCGTGCTTATCGCAGGCGTCGAGCATTGCCTGGCTGATGGGATTGTGGGAGCTGCGGATGGAGTTAAAGCCGGCTTCCTTGAGCAGCTCGATGCGTCGTTCTTCGGCCCTGCCGATGGTGGCCGCGCCCAGAATGCCGTTGTCGTGGTGGATACAGGCGCCGCGCAGTTTCACGGTCTCCCCGTTGATTTGCAGACCGCGGTAGGGGTCAAGCTGCAGGGATCGGATGCCGAAAGTGGTCTCGTGCTCCTGCAGGACCTCCGTAAGGTCGGTCAGTTCAGTCTTCGCCGTATAGAGGTAGGGCCTGTCCACGCCCCACACCTGAGGGTCGGTGACGTAGAGACGCTGGCGGACCACCGCGTTGGACCCCGCCCTAAGCGTCGCCGGTGCCGCGCCCCGGGCCACAACCTTGCCGACAGCGTCGCGCAACTCAGTGGTAACGGTCACCGTGGCTGTCTCCAGGCCCTCGTTCTCAACCGTGGTGGCGACATCGATCACGGCGCGGCGGTCGTCGATGTCAGGAGTTGTGACCCGGACGCCGTTGGCGGCGACGTGGACCAGTTCGGTGACGGAGAGGATGGTGTCGCGGTAGATTCCGGCGCCGGTGTACCAGCGGGAATCCTCATGGACGCGGGCATCCACTTTGATGGTGTTCGGCTGCCCGTATTTCAGGAACGGGTCCAACCGGATGGTGAAAGTGGAATAGCCGAACGGGCGCTGGGCGGCGAAATCGCCGTTGACGTAAACCATGGCATCCCGGTAAACGCCCTGGAACTCCAGCGATACGCGCTTGCCGCGGTACTCCTCGGAAACCTCAAAGGTCTTGCTGTACTCAAAAGCGCCGTCCGGGAAGTAGCCGGTATGTGAGCCTTGTACCGAGTCCGCCGACCTTTCCAGCGCGATCAGTGCATCGTGCGGCAGGGTGACGGGTTGCGAGGGCGATGCCGGGGCGGACAGTTCAGCGAAGAGACTTTTCTTGGGACGGACTGCCCAGCCTTCATTGAACGAGGTGCGGGTCATCGATTTCTCCCTTGTAAGCGATGGGCGGACTGCGCATCGCGATGGTCGGCGGCAGCCAAAACTATTACGTGGTAACCGGAAGGTATCACGTGTCACAAACAGATAATCATTGCGGCCCTGCCTGTGTCAACAGGTGGGGCCGCAGCGTCGCGCGTTGCTGGGCCACTGAACTGACACGTGATACCGAATCGGCTGTTGGTCTCGACCTAGTGGTGTGTTTCAGTTTTGCTTGATGGTTTCGAGGGCAACGCGGCCGCGGG
>NZ_JBZAYA010000032.1:0-28681 GCF_058244265.1 Arthrobacter sp. SE2
GGTGGGCCAGGCCCTCAGCCGCAAACCGGTCCCGCCAGGACCTGACCGTCCCCGGGCTCGTTCCCGTGAGTTTCGCGATTGACTCATTGGCCAACCCCTCCGCGGCCATCAACAAAACCTGGGCACGCTGCACCTCCCGATGGGACGCCACCTGAGACCTGGAAAGCGTCTCGAGCAGTGTGCGTTGAGCATCCGTGACCACCAAAGCACGAGCAATATTCGCCATACGACAAGGTTAACACTCAAAGCATCAACTATTTTGGAGACACACCACTAGAAGGCTCCGGGATCAAGCGCTCCTCCGTGGTCTCGGACCTCACCGGTGTTTCGTCCCGGGCGATGCTCGAAGCCCTCGTCAGCGGTGAACGCGACCCAGAGGTCCTCGCCGGCCTCGCCAAAGGCACCCTCCGCTCCAGAATCCCCGAGCTCGTGGAGGCCCTCACCGGCCGCTTCAAAAGCCACCACGCGTTCATGGCCCGGTTGCATCTGGACCAGATCGATGCCCAGTCCCGCATCATCGACGCGCTCACCGGACGGATCGAGGAAGCGATGGAGCCCTTTCGTGCCGCCAGGGAATTCCTGGCCACCATCCCCGCAGTCTCACTCAAAGTCGCCGACGTGATCATCGCCGAAACCGGCGCGGACATGTCCCGCTTCGAAACACCCGGCCGGCTCGCTTCCTGGACCGGCGTCTGTCCCGGCGCCAACGAATCCGCCGGACGGATCAAGTCAGCCACATCCTGCCCGGCAACAAATACCTCAAAGGCGCCCTGGGCATCGCGGCCCTGTCCGCTTCCCGGAGCAAGGACACCTACCTGGCCACAAAATACTGGCGCGTCGCCGCCCGCCGCGGACCCATGAAAGCCACCGTGGCCGTCGAACACTCCATCCTCACCGCCGTCTGGCACATGCTCGCCAACGGCGAATGCTACGCCGACCCCGGCGCCGACCACTTCACCCGCCTGGACCCGATCAAAGCCAAGAACAACGCCATCAAGAAACTCAAGAGCCTCGGATTCAACGTCACCATCACCGCCGCCAACGCAGCCTGACCACCCTTACTTTCGTATTAGACGGGGTGGAGCGGACACGTACAATCCGAAGGAATCTCAATGATGTTGTCAACGGATTCCTCGGGTGTCCGGCTATGGGATGGGGTCCCTCGCGGTCGGTGTTGTTGCTTGGGATTTGTGCGTTTTGGTGTTGCTCATGGGCTTGGTCCTTTCGGTGGGCGGGGGCGGCTGAGGTGACCGGCCAGCTCCCCTTCTCCCCCGGTTGTTTTTTGCTGCTGGCGGAGCATCGCGTAGCTGTGCCCGACGGAGCCGGTGCAACCCGCAGGGCAAGCAGCGGACGGATTGTGGGAGGAAATAGGCGCAGCGCCGACACAAGGCATCCGGTGCGCCGCCGTCCGCAGGACGGTTGAGCCGGTGGAGCGGGCACGTACGATCCGCAGGACAGCAGCAAAAAACACAAAAAGCGCTTTTACAGCCCGAGCGCAGCGAGGCCCTTTTTGAGCAGCTTTAAGGGGCTGAGGCCGGCCCTTTAGGGGCCGGCCTCAGTTTTTCCCTCAGCAAAAGGAAACCTGGTGGTGCAGCGTCGTTGCTGCGGCGTTATTGGTCCAGCGGTGATTTTTCCCAGGAGAGGTCCACGACGGAGGAACCCTGGTGCAGGGTGAGCATGGACAGTTCGAGGACGTCCTGGGCGTGGGTAGCGCCGGCTGGTGCGGCGTCGTCGTCCGTGAGGATGAAGTCGTGGCTCATGGTGCCGCTCCCTGGCATGCGTGGTGGCTGTTGCCTTTCCACTGTAGCCCGGCGGGGGTGCTTGGACGTTGTTCTGGGTGCTGCGCCCGCGTCAGCGTTGATCGGCGGCCGGAGGAGCGCCAGCGGGGGAGGCCGCCGCCGCGCCGGGGGCCGGACCTTGAACGGTTCCGGCCCCCGGTTTCTTTTAGCGGTGCTTCTTGTAGGAGGTGTGCTCGTCCTTGGCGACGGGGGCGATGGTTCCCCGGCTGACGAGCTGATCCATCAGTTCAGCGAGCCGGTAGCCGGGCGTGTCCGCGAGGGCGGCGGCGAAATGATCTGCCGCGACCGAGGACTGGCCTTTGAGGTATGCCAGCCAGCCGATCAAGGCCTGGTACTCCTGACGGTGTCTTCAGGGGCAATCTAGGGGTCGATAACCCCGGTGCGAGTCAGCCGGTCGGGTGGATGTATTGGTAAACGGTTTGGCGGCTGATTCCGTATTCGCGGGCCAGGGCGGCTTTTGGTTCCCCGGCCGCGGCGCGGCGGGCCAGGTCGGCAGCTTTTTCGGTGGACAGGGCTTTCTTGCGTCCCCGGTAGGCTCCGCGTTTTTTGGCCAGGGTTATGCCTTCGCGTTGGCGTTCGCCGATGAGGGCGCGCTCGAATTCCGCGAAGGCGCCCATGACGGAGAGCATGAGGTTCGCCAGTGGTGAGTCTTCCCCTGTGAAGACAAGGCTTTCCTCGAGGAACTCGATGCGTACGCCCCGGCCGGTCAATTTTTGCACGAGGGAGCGCAGGTCATCGAGGTTGCGTGCCAACCGGTCCATGCTGTGCACGATCACGGTGTCTCCGTCGCGGGCGAACTTCAGGAGTTCCTCAAGCTGGGGCCGCTTCACGTCTTTGCCCGATGCCTTGTCGGTGAATACCCTGCCCAATTGGATGTCCTCGAGCTGGCGCTGTGTACTCTGATCCAGGCTGCTGACCCGGATGTATCCCAAACGCTGACCGCTCACGTTACCTCCATTATTGGAACTGTCAGGATGAAATCTAAGACCCTGGGCAGCATGTGTCAATAAATGGAAATATGGACTTCATTCTGACATGTAGTTCGGGATCATGCCTGACGTCAGTCTGGGGTATACCCCAACCAGACGGTCAAAAACGCGCCCCACGCCCGTTGACCAAGGGCGCTGATCTCTCGAGACAATCCGGCCCGAATTCCGGGGCGGCGAATGGGGGCAGGCTGAGTCCCAGCGTGTCTTAGGACTGACCCACGTGCTCTACGGCGAAAGTCCGGCACACCCAAGAATCCCGCGTCATTTACTTCTACGGGCTCACCCGCACCAATGTAAGTAGACGTCGCCAAGCGGCACAACAATTGTCATCCCTCTGCCCTCAGAAGGAACTTCCGCATCATTTACACCTCTGGCACCCAAGGCTAGAGCCGTGAGCATCGGCTCACGGTGTGTCATGTAGCAGGCGGGCTCGTCGTTGATGAACCGACGTGAACGGGAAGACTTGCGGTGAATGTGGTCAAGACTTCGAACAGTCTCGCACCTCGCAGCGATTCTGCTCTACGACCTGCGGCAACGGGCAGCGAGACCGCCGACGGCGGACACGGAGACGGCCATGACCATGTCCATCGCCAGACTCTCCGCGCAGTCGGGTCTGAGGTACCTGTTCAAGACCACGATGATGGATGATGTGTCGCCGACTCCCCCGGACACCACAAGCTACTACATGAAGGCCGGGACACCGCAGGGGCGCTGGCTCGGTAGCGGCCTGGGCGGCATCACCCGAGCCTGCGGCGACCCAGTCACCGAAACCGATGCCAAAGCCATCTTCGACGAAACTGTCCATCCGGACACCGGCGCTCCCCTGGGCCGCCCGCACGGCCAACCCACACTCGTCCAAAACAGCCAGGGACAAGCCGGCACACGCCGCGCTGTCGCCGGATTCGATCTGACGTTCAGCGTCCCCAAATCAGTGTCCGTGCTCTGGGCGCTGAGCCCACGGACCCTCCAAGACCAGATCCTGCAAACCCATCACGACGCCGTCACCGCCACCCTGGAATGGTTGGAAGAGTCCGTCATCCACACAAGATCCGGACGCAATGGCGTTGCCCGCATCGGCACCACGGGAGCCATCGCCGCCGCCTTTGATCATTGGGAGTCGCGCGCCGGGGACCCGCAGCTGCACACGCACCTGGTCATCGCCAACCGCGTCCAGCGGATCACCGACGGCGCCTGGGTCACCCTCGACTCCCGGACCCTCTACAAGGCCGCCGTCGCTGCCAGCGAACACTACAACGGACTGCTCTTCGACGCCCTCCACCGCCGCCTCGGGACCGACACCGACATCCGCGAACCCGCAACCACCACGCACAGCCCGAGTGCGCAACTCACAGGCGTCGACGACACTCTGATCCGCGAGTTCTCCCACCGCTCTCGCCTTATCGATCAGGAAACCGACCGGCTCGTCGCGGAATGGACCGCGGCCCGCGGCACGCCCCCAACGGCGACAACCACCATCAAGCTCCGCCAGCAGGCAACCCTCTCCACCCGCACCCCCAAAGCCGACATCATTGCGCCGCTCCGTGAGCTCTCCGCACAGTGGCGGGCACGGGCCGTCGCCCAAGGTTTCGACCCCGAATTCGTGCTGGCCGACACGGTTCGGCGATCCCGGACCGCTCCTTTCCGCTCGTCAGACTTCACCCACGACTGGGTCGACCCCGCCGCCTCACTGACGCGGGAGCGGGTTGCGGCCAAGCGCGCGACCTGGAACCGGTGGAACCTCCTCGCGGAAGCCGAACGGGTCTGCGCCGCGATCCGCTGCCACACACCGGAGGACCGCGACGCCCTGATCGACGCCGTCGCCACCGCCGCCGAGGCCCAATCGGTCCCGCTCAACGACTACCGCTACGGCGTCCCCGCGGACGCGCGGCCCGATCTGCGTCTCGGCAGGCGGAGCGTCTTCGACTTCCACGGCTCCCGCCTCTACACCGACGCCACCACCCTCGCGTGCGAGGAGACCGCCATGGAAGCAAGGAACGACGACGGCGGCCCCGCCGTCCGGCCAATGGTCGCCATGGATGAACTCACGGGCTACCAGCACCACGGCAAATTCGGGCTGCACGAGGACCAGCGGGCCGCCGCCGCCGAGATCCTGCTGAGCGGGAACCGGCTCGACGCCGTCGTCGGACCCGCCGGAACCGGCAAGACCACCGCCCTCGGCGCGGTCAAGGCAGCCTGGGAAGCAGAGTTCGGTCCCGGCAGCGTCGTCGGACTGGCGCCCGCGGCGGCGAGCGCCGAGGTTCTCGGGCGGGAGCTGTCCATGGTCGCGGAGAATGTCGCCAAGTGGCTGTACGAGTCCGCCGGTGAGGGGGCCAGTCGCCGGGCTGAGCGGTTCTTCGATGCGGAGCGGCGGCTCACCAATCCTGTGGCTAAGTCAAGCCCGCAGACCGCTCTGCTCGCACAGAAAGCCGCTTGGCTCTCTGCCGAGCAGGACCGGTGGCGTTTCCATTCGAACCAGCTGGTTGTCGTCGACGAGGCCTCGATGGTGTCGACCCTTCAGCTCGCCGCGCTTGTGGAACAGGCCCGGGACGCCGGAACAAAGATCCTATTGGTGGGCGATCCCGGGCAGCTGGATGCCATCGACGCCGGCGGTGTCCTGGGCTGGCTGGACCGCCAGGGCAAGACCGCCCGGTTGAGCACCATCTGGCGCTTCGAGAACGCCTGGGAACGGGATGCCTCGTTGAAGCTCCGTGCCGGGGACGTCGCCGCCATCGGCGATTACGAGCAGCATCAACGGATCCGGCATGGAACCTATCTGGACATGGTCGGTCAGGCGTATCTGCAGTGGCAGTCCGACATCCGTGTGGGAAGGTCGTCCATTCTTATTGCCGCCGACAACGACACGGTCAGCATGCTCAACGAACGAGCCCAGGCGGACCGCGTGATCCAGGGTCTTGTGGACGCCGAACAGACAGCACTTCTGGCGGACACGCTGTGTGCCGGGCGCGGTGACACGGTCATCGCTCGCCGCAACGACCGCACCGTTGCCGATAGCAACGGTGACTTCATCCGCAACGGCACTCTGCTCGAGGTCGTGCGTGCAGTCAAGCGCGACGGCTCCCTGGTGGCGGTCCGGAGGGACACCGGCGCCATCGTCACACTGCACCGCGAGTATGTCGAGTCGGCCGTGGAACTGGGATACGCGACCACTGCCCACCGCTCCCAAGGAATCACGGTCGACACCGGCCACATCGTCGTCACCCAAGGACGTCTCACACGCGAGCTTCTCTACGTCAGCATGACGCGCGGACGCGGCGGCAATTACGCGTACGTCGGCGAAAACGACCCCACCGACCACGAACCGCTGGACCCCTCCCTGCAACCGCAATGGCAGGAGATCCTCGCCGAAGTGCTCGCCGCCGAAGGCGCCGAACGAACCGCCCACGAAGTCCGCGACGCCGAACAGTCCAGCGCCTACAGCCTGGAACGGCTCAGCGCCGAATACAACTACCTCGCCCAGATCGCAGCCGCCGAAGACCTGACCAAGTTCCTCAAGGTGCACAGCCCAGCGAAGGTTGAAGAACTGCAAAAATCTCCATCGTGGGGACCGACGGTGGCAGCCTGGCGCCGGTCCACGGGCATCAGCCGTCCAGGTGCTCAGCGGATCGTCGCCAAGGCGTTGGAGACAAGCACAGCGGCAAAAGACCCCACCGCGGTCATCCATACCCGGCTCCGCAGCTTCCTCAACGGAATGCCCGCTAGCGGGTCCGATCCCCTGACTGAGCCAATTCACACCGAGCGTCGTGATCTCGCAAGCATGATCAGCCAGGCACAGAAGCGAATACAAGACAGGGCAGACAAAGTCACCTTCGAAGCACTCCTGCACGACACCGAATGGAAAGGAAACCTCCTGCGGGATCTCCCGCCAAGCGTGAGTCTGGATGACACACTCCCTGTGATTGGCAGAGTCGCTACCTACCGGGACAGATGGGGCCTCGATGACTCACCCCTTCCGCTCGGGCCTGTTCCGGCGGACTTCGAGTGGGAACGAAAATCGCAATACGAAAGCATCCAAGAGCTCATTGTTAAGACCGAGCATCGCCCCGCCGCGCACCAACAGCCTGAAGGTTGGTTAGAAGACTCGATCTATCGAGAAGCAAGCCTTATCCATGTCGGCTGGCAGCTCTGACTGCGCCGAGCATGCGCTCCATGAACTCGGCCCCGCCATCGAGTCGAAAAGTTACCGCTCACGCCATTTCGACACCTCATCTGTCGGAGGAGCACCCGTCCCGCACAGCGACCCACGGTGCCACCGAAAAACCCCGGAACCTTCCAGGTTCCGTTGCCCCTCTCGGCCGGTCCGATCCGCCTTAGGATGATTGCGCGGCTGGTGCCAGACGCGCGGCAGCTGATCGTCGATCGTAGACCCGCTGCAGTGGGACGGTCAGCAAAATAATCAACAGCGCGTAGAAGTTGATGGCCGGCACGAGCACTCCCACGATCAGGGCGATGAAGAACCCGATCGTCGAAACGGCGCTGGAGAAGACTTCGCGGCCGGGCATGGGATTCTCTTCCATCTCGAGCTGCGGATGCTTCCGGATCAAGAGCGTCATGGCCGTGAGCGTGAGGCTGCTCGCGGCCATCGTCCCGATGTAGACGCCGACCGAGAGGGGCGAAGTCCTGAACTGGGACACCATTTCCGTCGGAAGCGGCAACACGACCACCGTGAACGCCCAAAACAGGTTGAGCAACAGGAGTGGACTGCTGTAGGACCTGACATGCTCGAACGTCGAATGGTGGGCGAGCCAGAGCCGGGCGATCACCACGAAACTCAAGGCGAAGCCAGAGATCGCCGCGTAATTGTTCCCGATGAATTGCCCGGCACTCAACCCGTCGTGGGCCGCCTGGGTGACGGAGTCGACCAGCGGCAGCACGAGCAGGGTGATGGCGATCGCCGTCACGGCATCCGTGAAGAAAACAAGCCTGTCCAAGCCGCGGGTTGTTTGCATTCATTCAGTATGTTCCGACAACTGTCCGAAGCGAACCCGGCGTCCGCCGCCGCGACCGGAACCCTCACCGGAGTCCGTTGTGGTTGGTGCAGGCGACTTCGAACTCTTCCTTGTCCGGAGTCGCCTGAACCATCTCGCAGTTCCGAGGGCACAGACCGGTCAGAAGGACCGATTCCGTGACGACGCCTCCCCCGGACAGCACAGGGTCAAGTCGCGACGGCGAGGTTCCACCGCAAAGTCATGCCGCCTCGTCCTTCCGCGTCCATGGAATAGGAACACAGCCAGCCCCTCTACCCACGACCAGCCCGCGAAGATGACGGAGACTCCAATGACGACGACCCCCAAACGCAACCAGCCCGTCGAGGTTGACCAACAGTGGCTCACCCCGAAAGAGATCTGCGCACAGCTACAGATCCCCGAACAGACCTTCTACCAGTGGCGAGCCAAGCACGTCGGGCCACACGCATACCGCATCGGCAGGCACCTGCGAATCAGCCAAAGCGACTTCGTTGCCTGGCTGTCGCTGCACGCAGAGCCGTAACCGGCCCAAAACCTGCACGGGATAATGAGCAGGTACCCACTACCCCTCGGAACATGGGGTCTCATCCGTACTGACCGGGCAACAGCAAGAAGCTGGCGCGCACGGGCCAGATACCGGGACCTCGACGGGCAAACGCGAAAAATCGAAGCCCGCGGACCATCCGCCGCAGCGGCACGGCGAAATCTCCAAATCAAACTGCAAAAAAGGCAGACCCAAGGCAACGCCCTCATCAGCGCAACAGACCAGATCCGCGACCTTTCAGAGGTCTACCTGGCAGAGCTGCAACGCTCGGACAAGGCCTCGCGGACCAAAGACAAGTACGCGTTCAGCGTCAAGAAGTACATTCTGCCTGGAATCGGCTCTGTCCGCATTGGAGAGACCACGCCAGGCGTCGTGGATCACTTCATTCGAAATGTTGTCGACGCGGCCGGCCCCGCTACGGCCCGCACTTGCGGGGCCGTGTTGTCGTCGATGTTCAAAATTGCGCTGCGCCACGACGCTGTGAGCATCAATCCGGTCCTAGGAATCTCTATCCCGAGAAGTCGGGCGGCAAAGCCTCAAGCTCTGGATCCGGAACAGTTTCTGGATCTGAGGACCAAGCTCATTGCTTGGGAACAGGGATCGGTGCTTGGCCGCACGAGGCCCCAGGAACTCCACCAAATCGCCGACGTCCTCATCACCACAGGCCTACGCCCAGGCGAACTGTTCGCACTGTCCTGGGCTGATGTCGACCTCGAGGCAGACCCGCCGACCGTCCACGTCCACGCCACAGTCATCCGTACTTCCACCGGGGGTGTCACCATTCAAGACCACCCAAAATCCGAGCACGGATTCCGCTACGTGACCATACCGCCAAATCTCGCCGGGTGGCTTCGGAGGCGACAGCTCAGGCAACGCAGCAACGCCACTGGGAATCCCTTGGACTTGGTCTTTCCCTCATCCACAGGAACGGTGTGCGATCCGAACAATGTCGGCAAGACCTGGCGCAAAGCGGCAGACGAAATCGGATACTCGTGGGTGACGTTCAAAACGTTCCGCAAGGCCAACGCGACTCTCATCGCACGGACCATGGGCGCCGAAACGGCCGCCTACCAGGCAGGGCACTCCAAGGTGTCAATGACCCGAAAGCACTACGTCGAGGAATACAAAGAAGCGATCGACACACGGGCCGTGCTCGGCGCCTTCGACGCAGCCAACGGGGGACCAGGAGCGCCTGGCAAGACCGGTCTCCAAATCTGATTTAGGTGAGTTAAAGGTGAGTCCGGAGCGAAAAAGTTCAAATGGCTCTGACCAGAATCAACATACCCGCAGGTCAGAGCAAAACTAAGAGCCCCCTGTCGGATTCGAACCGACGACCCCCGCTTTACAAGAGCGGTGCTCTGGCCAACTGAGCTAAGGAGGCGCGCCCCGGCACGCCGGAGCTGGCTGCCCCGGCGGACCGGGACTGATGCCCCGGCAAGCCGGGGCTGGTGCGCGCGAGCGCTAGATAAGGGTAGCCCAAGACCTCCCGCCCACGGAAATTCCGCGAGGGCCGGCACCCGGCACCGGCCAGCGGACGGGAGGCCTAAGCCTCGATAACTACTTCTTCGCTGCGACAGCTGCATTCAGGACGGTCATGAAGTCCGCCTTGTTGTCCCATTGCTGGCCGTCGATGAAGACCGTGGGCGTGCCGGAGATCCCGATATTCTTGGCCTCCTGAGTGACCACCTTGACGAACGGCCGGTACGTCTTGTTGTCGATGCAGGAGTCGATGTTGGCCGATCCGGCTTGGGTGGCCAACTTCTTGAGGTCGTTGTCCGAAATGCCCGCACTGCCCTCGGCGGGCTGCTGTGCGTACAACAGGTCCACGAGTGCCGAGTACTTGTCAGGTGACGTGTTCGCCACACATGCTGCGGCGTTGGCGGCGCGCGAAGAGTAGTTGGTGCTGGAGCTGGCGTCCAAGAAGCCGAACGGACGGTACTCCAGGGTGATCTTGCCGTCGTTGCGCAACTGGGTCAGCTGCTGGCTGTACGTGGTCTCGAAGTTCTTGCAGATAGGGCAGATGAAGTCGATGTAGGCCACAACCTTGACCGGTTTGCCAGCTTCAGCCTCGGCGCCGGGAGCGGTCACGGTGGCCGGCGCGGTGGCCGGGGCCGACGGAAGCGATGCGAGGCTAACGGTGCCGGCGGCCACCTTCGTCACATCGGTGTCCTTCAGCAGCGTCACGCCGCCGTGCACGTTGGCGTTGGCTGGCGTCGGGCCCTGCTCGGCGATCGGGGCATTGTTCGCAATGTTCTGGGTGACCACGAGGGCAATGACCGCGAGGATCGCCACGACGGCAACCACAATGCCCCATCCGATGAGCAACTTGTTGCGCTTGTCCTTCTTCAGCTGAGCTTCGCGGATCTCGCGGGCCTTTTCGCGGGCCTGGGCGGCGCGCTCTGCCTTGGACAGGCGTGGTTCGTTTGCGGGGCTCATCAGTTCCTCGTGATTGATCGACGGCGTTGGTTGTAGCAATGGCAACGGGGCCAGTTTACGGGAGAAGACCGGCAGCTTTGCTGGGGTCTTCGACTCCAGTCTGAGGAACGAGCAAGTGTCGTTGATGATTCCCGCCGGTAGGGTGGGAGATGAGTCACAAGCAACCCCAGGGGGCAGCAATGCAAGAAACGGCAAGCGAAAAAATCGACAGCGCACCCGAAGGCAAACAGGCTCCACCGACCCGGAAACACGATTTCATGGTGGTCTCCAACCGCCTTCCGGTGGACCGTTACCCTAGCGATGACGGGGAAAACAGCGAGGAAGGTTGGCGCCGCTCCCCCGGCGGGCTAGTGACTGCCCTTGCGCCGATGATGACCAAGACCGACGGCGCGTGGGTGGGCTGGCACGGCGCCCCGGACGAAGCGTTGGAACCCTTCAGCCACGGCGGCATGGACCTGATTCCCGTGGACCTCAGCACGGACGACGTTGAGCTCTATTACGAAGGTTTCTCCAACGCCACCCTCTGGCCGCTCTACCACGACGTCATTGCCCCGCCGGAGTTCCACCGAACATGGTGGGACAGCTACCGTCGGGTCAACCGGCGGTTCGCCGACGCGGTCATCCAGCACGCGGACCACGGAGCCACTGTGTGGGTACAGGACTACCAGCTCCAGCTCGTGCCACGTATGCTCCGCCAGGCGCGCCCGGACCTGCGCATCGGGTTCTTCAACCACATCCCGTTCCCGCCTCCGGAGATCTTCGCCCAATTACCGTGGCGCCAGGCCATCATCGAAGGCCTGCTCGGCGCTGACCTGGTGGGTTTCCAGCGCCCTAGTGACGCGGCAAACTTCATGCGCTCGGCACGCCGCTTCATTGGCGCAAGCGTCAAACAGCAACAGATCCACGTCAAAGGAACCGATGGCCGGATCACCCATATTGCCCGCGCACAGGCCTTCCCGATCTCCATCGCAGTGGATCAGATCAGCGAACTCGCTGAGCGCCCTGACATCGTCGAACGTGCCCGGCAGATCCGCGAGGACCTCGGAAACCCCAAAACGATCCTCCTGGGCGTGGACCGCCTCGACTACACCAAGGGCATTCCCCACCGTTTAAAGGCCTTTGAGGAACTCCTCAAGGAAGGACGGCTCACCGTGGAGGACGCCACACTGATCCAGGTGGCGAGCCCCAGCCGCGAGCGCGTGCGGCAGTACAGGCTCCTGCGTGAAGAAATTGAAGGCACCGTGGGCCACATCAACGGCAGCTACGACACGATGCAGAACACCGCCGTTCGCTACCTCCACCACAGCTACCCGATCGAGGAGATGGTCGCCCTGTATCTCGCGGCCGACGTCATGCTGGTGACGGCATTGCGTGACGGCATGAACCTCGTTGCGAAGGAATATGTCACGGCCCGGACCAACAACACGGGCGCGTTGGTCCTCAGTGAATTCACTGGCGCGGCCGATCAACTCAAGCAAGCACTCCTCATGAATCCGCACGACATCGACGGACTCAAGAACACCATCATGAGGGCCGTGCACCTGCCCCCGAACGAATCACGCCGCCGGATGAAGTCCATGCGCAAGCAAATCCTCGACCACGACGTCGATCATTGGTCAGCCGAATTCCTCTCGGCCCTGGCAGAAACCGTGGTGCGCGATGACTCCTGAGACAGCAGCCACTCCCCCGCTGAGCCTGACGCCCGAACTGCTCGACGCCGTCCGCAGGATCGCGCGAACCGACCACCTCTTGGTGGCCATGGACTTTGACGGCACGATATCACCGATCGTGGACCACGCCGACGCCGCGCGCCCGCTCCAGCGCTCAGCCGCCGCTTTCGCTGAACTCGCCAAACTTCCGAGGACGACGACGGCGCTCATCTCCGGGCGGGCACTGGCCAGTCTGCGGGCGGTCGCCTCGCCTCCTGAGGCCACGCTGCTGATAGGCAGCCACGGCGCAGAGGCCTGGATGGGCCCCGGCTCGGCGGAGCTCCGGCTCGACGATGCCCAAAGGGGTCTCCTCGCCGAAGTCCGCGAGGTCCTGGCCGGAATCTCGCGGGAAGCCCCGGGGACAGTCCTCGAAGACAAGCCAGCCGGCGTCGTACTCCACACCCGGCGTGCCGCCGATGACGTGGCGGAGGACGCCGTCGCGGCCGCGCGGACGGTGCTCGAAGGCCGGCCGGGGGTCTTCCTCAAGAACGGCAAGCGGGTCCTTGAGACCTCCGTAGTTCACTCCTCCAAAGGCGAGGCAGTCGAGTTCCTGCGCCAGGCCACCTCCGCCACCGGGATCCTTTTTGCCGGCGACGACGTGACGGACGAGGACGCGATCGGCAGGCTTGGCCCCGGCGACGTCGGGGTGAAAGTCGGACTGGATTTCACCCAGGCCGAGTTCCGCGTCGAAGCCCCTATCCACGTCGCCGAACTCCTGGAGGCGGTCCTTCGCGAACGTCGCCGCGAAGTCTCGGGAGACTCATCTCACATGTGACGTTCGTAACATTTAGGCGAATAACCCGAGGTGCTGCCATACTCTTGGTTGTGATGTGGCGCACAACAACCGTGCGGCGTCACTCAGTCTCCCTTGCCCGGGCCCAGCCCAGGGCGGGGAGTCCAACTGAATAAACATGAACCATTCACAACGGATCGTCCGGCACGTACCTGCCGGTGAAGGGATTGATAACTGTGGCAACAGTTACTTTTGATAACGCTACGCGTCTGTACCCGGGCACAGATAAGCCCGCCGTCGATAAGCTCAACATCGACATCGCCGATGGCGAATTCCTGGTCCTCGTTGGACCCTCCGGTTGCGGTAAGTCCACCTCCCTGCGCATGCTCGCAGGCCTCGAGGATGTGAACTCCGGCCGCATTCTGATCGGTGACCGCGACGTCACGGACGTCCCGCCGAAGGACCGCGACATCGCGATGGTCTTCCAGAACTACGCTCTGTACCCGCACATGACGGTCGCGGACAACATGGGCTTCGCACTCAAGATCGCCGGCGTCTCCAAGGAAGAGCGCGCCGAGCGTGTCCGCGAAGCAGCCAAGCTTCTTGACCTCGAGCTTTACCTGGACCGCAAGCCGAAGGCGCTCTCCGGTGGCCAGCGTCAGCGCGTTGCCATGGGCCGCGCAATCGTCCGTAACCCGCAGGTCTTCCTCATGGATGAGCCCCTTTCCAACCTGGACGCCAAGCTCCGTGTCCAGACCCGTACGCAGATCGCATCCCTGACCCGCCGCCTTGGTGTTACCACGGTCTACGTGACCCACGACCAGGTCGAGGCCATGACCATGGGTGACCGCGTTGCCGTTCTCAAGGACGGCCTGCTGCAGCAGGTAGACACCCCGCGCAACCTGTACGACCGCCCGAAGAACGTCTTCGTTGCCGGCTTCATCGGCTCCCCCGCCATGAACCTGCTCGAGCTGCCCGTCGTCGACGGCGGGGTCCAGTTCGGTGGCACCGTTTACCCGGTACCGCACGATGTCCTCGAAGAGGCACACGGCAAGACCGTCACGCTCGGTTCCCGTCCGGAAGACCTCGAGACCGTTGGTGCCGGCGAAGGCCTCGAAGTTGAGGTTGACGTCGTCGAAGAGCTCGGCGCCGACGCCTACGTCTACGGCCACACCACGCTTGATGGCAAGAGCCACGACATCGTGGCCCGCGTCGACGGCCGCCGCCCCCCGATGAAGGGCGAGTCCATCTTCGTTCGTCCGCAGTCGGGCCACGTGCACTTGTTCGACACCAAGTCGGGCCTGCGCCTGGGCGACTAGTCCCCACCGCATTAGCGGCGGCGGCCCTTCCGAGTGGACGGGCCGCCGTCGTCGTTAACAGCAGCCTCAATACGGAAGAATTGACTCCATGACCGAGCAAAGCGGTGCCAAGTGGCATGACGAACCCACCGACTACGCGCAGATCGGCAAACTCCCGCGCACCGAGGCTGCCAGCGCCAATGACATTGCTCCGCCGGCGGGTGTGATCGGATCCCTCAACATCACCGCCGCGGCAGCGGATCCCGAGCTACTGGACCTGCCCTGGCACATTGCACTCGAAGACTGGCCTGCAGCGAACCTGGCCGCCCTGCCGCGCGGTATTTCCCGGCACATCGTCCGTTTCGCGCACCTGGCCGGCTCCGTCATCGCCATCAAGGAAACGTCCGAGCACGTTGCCCGGCACGAATACCACATGCTCCGCAAGCTCGCACGAATGGATGTGCCTTGTGTCGAGCCGGTCGCGGTCATCACAGGCCGCACCACTGTTGACGGCAGGCCCCTGAACCCCGTGCTGGTCACCCGGCACCTCAAGTTCTCCATGCCATACCGGGCGCTCTTCTCCCAGATGCTGCGCCGGGACACCCTCACAAGGCTTATCGACGCCCAGGCGCTGCTGCTGGTGCGCCTGCACCTGATCGGTTTCTATTGGGGCGACGTTTCCTTGTCCAACACCTTGTTCCGCCGCGACGCCGGCGCGTTCGCCGCGTACCTCGTGGATGCCGAGACGGGCGAGCTGTACCCCGATCTGTCGGTGGGCCAGCGTGAGTACGATCTGGAGATCGCCCGCGTCAACATCGCCGGGGAACTCATGGACCTACTCGAAGGCGGCCTGATCGAGGAGAAGGTGGACCCGGTGGCAACTTCGGAGCTCATCATGGACTCGTACCGCCGGCTCTGGGCCGAACTCACCGAAAAGGAATCGTTCGAGCTCGGTGAACGCTGGCGCGTCGGAGCGCGCATCCGCCGCCTCAACGAACTCGGCTTCGACGTCGAGGAATACGCCATCAAGACCACGGCGGACGGCTCCACCATACAGCTTCAGCCCAAGGTCGTCGACGCCGGCCACCACCAGCGGCGGTTGCTCCGCCTCACGGGCCTGGACGCCCAGGAGAACCAGGCCCGCCGGCTGCTCAATGACATGGATTCATTCCGGGCGGACAACAACCCGGACATGGACGAAGAAATCAGTGCCCATACCTGGGTC
This sequence comes from Arthrobacter sp. SE2, assembly GCF_058244265.1. Classification (NCBI taxonomy): domain Bacteria; kingdom Bacillati; phylum Actinomycetota; class Actinomycetes; order Micrococcales; family Micrococcaceae; genus Arthrobacter; species Arthrobacter sp. SE2. The sequence goes on from NZ_JBZAYA010000032.1 coordinate 15,719, forward strand.
AGCCAGATCTTCGAGCCCATCGTCCGGTCCATCCCGCGCGACCTCGCAGGCAAGCTTGAGCCGGCGGAAGTGGTCCACGAAGTCCTCGAACACCGCTGGTACATGAGCCAGAAGCAGGACAGCCACATCCCCTTGGCTGAAGCCGTGCAGTCCTACTTGGACACCATCCTGCGCCACCGGCGCGACGAGGCTGCCATCATGCTCAATCCGGACACGGCGATGCTCAAGATCCTTGAAGCCGAAACCGAGGAATCCCGGTACGACGAGGACGAATACCCGGATTCCGACGACTAGCGCGGGGGTTTAGGGCTCCAACGTCTGTGCGAGTCCCCTAAGCACGGGTTCACGCCCGAGCTCGATGTGGGAGTACGCCAGAGTGTAGGCGAGATCGGCCTTGCCGCCGAGGATGGCGTTGCACAGTTCCATGTGCTCGTCGCGCTGGAGTTCGTTGCTGCGGTTGTGCGCGAGCCCGAAGATCCAGCGCATGCGGCCGAACAAGGGTTTGACCGATTCGATCAGCAGCCGATTGCCGGAAAGCCGCACGATTTCGGCGTGGAACGCCGCACTGAGGCGTACGACGTCGTCGGTCCGGTCGTCGTCGATCGCTTGCCTCGTGTCGTCGAGGAGTTCCTGCAGGCGGCCGCCCGGTTCGCCCGCCGCGACGCGGACGGCCGCCATGCGGGCCGCGAACGTTTCCAGGCAGAGCCGTACGTCGAAGAGTTCATTGACGTCGGTGAGCGTCAATTGGCGCACCACTGCGCCCCGGCGCGGGAAGGTTTCCACGAAGCCATCCTGCTCGAGGCGTTGGATAGCTTCCCGCACGGGGATTCGTGAAACGTTGTAGAGCTCGGAGAGCTCCCGTTCGCGCAGCCGCACGCCCTGTTCGAATCTCCCCGCCACTATTCCCTCAAGAACCAGCTGGTAGACCTGTTCGGCCAGGGCTTCGTCGTCGCGGGTTGTCAACGTTTCGGGCATCGGCTTCGGCCACCCTTCCCTTCCCCATCGTCTTGCGTTCCACCCGAGCATACACGGACGGAAAGAGAGCTGTTTGGTATTCCAGATAGTGCGATATTTGTGATTTACATCCCATCGAACCTACTCTAGTCTATTTTTGGTATACAAAAAGTCCGGAGCCCACTCCTTGGATCATGAATCGAGCACCCCCGTTGACCCAGCTACAGTCCACCGTCGAAGCTACGGCTGCGAGTCCATCCCCCAGTACGGCCCCGAATAGACCCACCGCCGAGGCGCGGTCGCTTCTGGCCACCGCGTGGTTGCGGATCCGTCGCAGCAAGATCGCCTTGTTGAGCCTCTGCGTGGTGGTGGCCATCATGTTGTTCGCCATCCTCGGCCCGCTGCTCAGTGCCATGTCAGGCAACGATCCGTTCACGTCCAACACCAGCCCCGATGTCCTGGACGACCTCCAGACTCCCGGGTTGCCGCCCCCCGGATACATGTACCCCTCGGCCAGCCACTGGCTGGGCGTGGAACCCGGACTGGGCCGTGACCTGTTTGCACGGCTCGCCTACGGTGGCCAGGTATCCCTCACTATTGCCCTGCTGTCCACCGCGGTCTCCGTGGTCCTGGGAACCGTGATCGGTGCAGCCGCGGGCTACTTCGGCGGCAAGACGGACGCCATCATCAGCCGGATCATGGATCTCTTCCTTGCCTTCCCGCACCTCCTGCTGGTCCTTTCGCTGACACCCATCCTGCAGTCACGGTTGCGCGACACCCCGCTGGGCCAAGGCAGCTTCCTTCCCATGGCTTCGCTCGTGATCATTCTGGGCTTCTTCGGCTGGGCATACCTCGCCCGCATCGTCCGCGGCCAGGTCCTGAGCCTCCGCGAGCGCGAGTTCGTCGAGGCTGCGCGGTCCTTCGGTGCCTCGCATCTGAGCGTATTGTTCCGGCAGATCATTCCCAACGTCATGGGCGTCGTGCTGGTCTACGCCACCATGCTCATCCCCACGAACATCTCCGCCGAGGCCGCGTTGTCCTTCCTCGGCGTCGGCGTCAAGGACCCGACGCCGTCGTGGGGCCAGATGCTCAACGCTGCCCAATCCGGCAACTGGTACCTCAGCGATCCCTGGTTCCTGGCAGTCCCCGGCGCCATGCTCATCGTCACCGTCCTGGCGTTCAACCTGCTCGGCGACGCCGTGCGGGATGCCCTGGACCCCAAAGAATCCCGCCACTAATCCCCCTTCATTTCCGTTCCACCGACCCCTATGAGGAGCACAATGAATACCCCCACCAGAGCGCTGGCCCTTGCCGTGCTGATCACCACCGCTGCCACAGGCTGCGCGGCGGGACAGAACCAGCCCGGAACTGCTGCATCAGGCGCTTCCAGCACCGAGCAGGCTCCCGAAGTGGTCAAGCCCGGTTTCACCACCAAGGGCGGCAACATCAACGTCCTGATGTCCTCGGACTTCCAAACCCTGGATCCGGGCAACAGCAACTACGTCCAGACGGCCAACGTCGGCCAGCTGTACTACCGCAACCTCACCATGGCGAAGGAGACTGCCGGCCAGCCGCCCACCGTCGTTCCGGACCTCGCCACGGACACGGGCCAAGTGTCCAAGGACGGACTCACCTGGACGTTCACCCTCCAGAAGGGCGTCAAGTTCGAAGACGGCCGCCCCATCACGTCCGCAGACGTCAAGTACGGCATCGAACGCACCTTCGCCCAAGACGTTTACACCCAGGCCCCGCAAGAGCTCAACGCAGCGCTCGACGCCGGCGGCTACAAAGGGCCGTACAAGGATCCTTCGGCCGACCTCAAGGCCGTTGAAACGCCCGACGAACGCACCATCGTCTTCCATTTGAAGAAGCCGTTCGCCGAATTCCCGGCTCTGGCCTCCCGTTCCAACACCTCCCCTGTCCCGAAGGACAAGGACACCAAGCTGGACTACACCAACCACCCGGTGTCCTCGGGCCCGTACATGGTCGATTCGTACAGCCGCGGAAAGTCGCTCAAACTGGTCCGCAACCCCAACTGGGATCCGGCCACCGACCCCAACCGTTCGGCGCTTCCGGACACCTTCAGCTTCTCGCTCTCCACGTCGCAGGCCACTATCAGCCAGCAGCTCCTGGCCAATTCCGACCCCAACGCCCTCACCTTGGACTCCAACGGTGCACTGCAGACCTCGGATTCAGCCAAACTCGCCGATGCCCAGGTCAAAGACCGCGTCGCTTCGGGACTGCTCGGTTGCAACGACGTCCTCAGCCTCAACACAGAGAAGATCACCGATCCAGATGTCCGCAAGGCAATCGCCCTGGCGCTGGACCGTCAGTCCATACTGGTCCAGTACGGCGGACGTCGCTTCGGCGAACTCACGCAGACCCCGCTCAACGCCAAGATGCGCGGCTACGTGGCCCAAGACCTCGAGATCGACCCCACCGGCAAGCCCAAGCTGGAGGAAGCCAAGAAGCTCCTCGAAGGCAAGAGCTACCCCAAGACCCTCACCTACGGGTACGCCAACAACCGGGACGCCTACAAGAACACGGGCACCGTGATCCAGCAGAACCTCAAGGCCCTGGGCATCGACGTCCAGCTCGTGCCGATCCCGGCTCCGAACTACTACTCCGTGCTGGCCAGTGACCAGCTGCCGGACATTGCACGGTCAGGCTGGTGTGGCGGCGCCGACCCCGCGTCAGTGCGTACCTCAGCCGATCCCATCCTCGGACCGAACAACGACGGCACCAGCTACGGCTTCTCCAACACTTCGCGCTACTTCGATCCGCAGATTTCGAAGGCCATGTTCGAGCTTCGGAACACTGCCGGGACTTCGGAAGAACTCGGCAAGAAGTGGTCTGAGGCGTTCGGCAAGGCCCTGAAGACCTACCCGATCATCCCGCTCGTCCGCAGCCACACCAACAGTGTGGTGGGCTCCAACATCCGTAACGCCCAAGTGGGCTACTTCTTCGGCGGCATCGACCTCTCGATCGTCGGCGTCGAGCACTAACCAGGCCCATTCGCACAACCAGGCCTTTTCACACCAATCAGGCCAGCCCAGAAGGGAGGCGGGCCGTCCGGCGACGACCGGACGGCCCGCAACCAGCACCATGATCAGATTCATCTTTCGCCGGACAGGCTCCCTGGTCCTGCTTCTCATAGCCGTCAGCTTCATCACCTTTACGCTATTCCAGCTCGGACCTGCCGATCCTGCGTCCGCCGCTTGTGGCCAGGAGTGCACTCCCGAACGCATTGCGGAAGCCCGCGTGGCCCTTGGCATGGACCATCCTTTCCTGATCCAGTACATCGACTACATGCGCGGTCTGGTCTCGCCGCGGATGATCGGTGCTCCGGGAGCGGAATCGATCTGCCAGTGGCCATGCCTCGGCAAATCGTTCCAAACCAATGAAAACGTCTCGGACATCATCGCCCGTTCTTTGCCCTACACGCTCTCCATGGCGGTTGGAGCGCTCGTTCTCTGGACCGTCTCCGGCGTCGGGCTCGGTTTGCTCGCAGCCCTTCGCAAGGGATCCGCCACGGACAAGTTCATCGTCGGCGCAGCGTCCATTGGTGTCTCGCTGCCAATCCCCGTCACCGGTTTGTTCCTGTTGCTGGTATTCGTCAACCAATTGCACCTCCTGCCCTTCACGACGAACGAGATCAACAGCCCCTTCGGTCCGCACGGTCCGGGGGCGTGGGCGCTCAACTACTTCTTGCCCTGGGTTGCCCTCGCGGTGCTTTTCAGCGCGGCGTACATCCGCGTCACCCGGACCAACATGATCGAGACCTTCAGCGAGGACTTCATCCGCACGGCCCGTGCCAAGGGCCTGGCGCCCCGAACAGTGACGTTCAAGCACGGTGTCCGGGCGGGCATCACTCCCGTCGTGACCATGCTTGGCATGGACATCGGGCTCCTCCTTGGCGGCGCGGTCCTCACCGAGCAAATCTTCTCCGTCCCTGGACTCGGTTTCACGGCCGTCAGGGCCGCCATTTCCGGCGACCTCCCCGTCACCATGGCCATCACCATGCTGGCCGCTTTCTTCGTCATCGTCGCGAATGTCGTCGTCGACCTCGCCTACGCTGCCATCGACCCCCGAGTGAGGCTCCAATGACCCAGCTTCAACCCAGTCCGGCCGGTCAGCCGGCCACGCGAACCGTGCAGCCAGCCACGCGAACCGCCGCGTTCCTGGACGTCCGCGACCTTTCGGTGAAGTTCCCTACCGACGACGGCCTTGTCTCGGCAGTCAACGGGATGGATTTCTCCTTGGAGCGCGGGCAGACTCTCGGCATCGTCGGAGAATCCGGATCAGGAAAGTCGGTAACCAGCCAGGCGCTCATGGGACTCCTCAAGGGAACCTCCGCCCGCGTCACCGGCCAGGCCTTGTTCCAGGGCAAAGACCTTGTCACGCTGCCCGAGTCCGGCATGCGGCAGCTTCGCGGCCGGAGCATCGGGATGATCTTCCAGGATCCGCTCTCGGCCTTGCATCCCTTCTACACCGTGGGTCATCAGATCGCCGAGGCCTACCTCGTCCACAACAAGGCGAGCAAGAAGCAGGCCCGCACGGCCGCCGTCGACATGCTCGGAAGAGTGGGCATTCCCAGCCCCGAACAGCGCTACGACGAATACCCGCACAATTTTTCCGGGGGGATGCGCCAACGCGCCATGATCGCCATGGCCTTGATCTGCGAACCGGAGCTGCTCATCGCGGACGAACCCACCACTGCCCTGGACGTCACCTTGCAGGCACAAATCCTGGACCTCATGTCCGAGCTCCAGGAAGAAACGAACTCGGCCCTCATCCTCATCACCCACGATCTTGGCGTGGTGGCCGAAGTCTGCGATTCCGTGCTGGTCATGTACGGCGGGCAGTGCGTCGAATCGGGCCCCGTGGACGAAATCTTCTACGACACGCAACATCCCTACACCCTCGGCCTACTCAAATCGATGCCCACGCTGAGCAGTTCCTCGGGCAGGCTCAACCCCATTCCCGGCCAGCCGCCGTCGCTCCTTGACCTCCCGAAAGGCTGCATTTTCAGCGCCCGGTGCGAATACGCATCCCTTGCCGGCGACGGCGTGTGCGCGAGCCAGCGGCCGGAGCTCGTGGTCGAGGACGGTCACGGTAAGCGTTGCCACTTGAGCGGCCCCCAGATCCTCACCATTCGGAATACGCGTTAGGACCCATCATGGACACGCAGGCAATTCTCCAGGTGGAGAACCTCCAGAAGCATTTCCCCATCAAAGGCGGGCTGCTCTCCCCCAAGGGATCCAAGACAGTCAAAGCGGTCGACGGCGTCTCCTTCAGTCTCGCCCGCGGCCGGACCTTGGGACTCGTGGGTGAGTCCGGCTGCGGCAAGTCGACCACCGGACGCATGGTCGCGCGGCTCATGGATCCAACCGGCGGGAGGATCCTGATCGACGGCGCGGACATCAGCCAGCTGGGCGGCCGCGATCTGTACAACTTCCGCCGCAAAGTACAAATGATCTTCCAAGACCCTTTCGCCTCGCTCAATCCACGTCAAACCGTGGGCACGGCCATCGCGGCGCCAATGCTGGCGCAAAAGATCAACCCGGCCAGCGGCCTCAAGAACCGGGTCAAGGAACTCCTCGAACAAGTGGGCCTCAAGCCCGAGCACTACAACCGTTTCCCGCACGAGTTCTCCGGCGGACAGCGCCAGCGCGTGGGAATCGCGCGGGCTATTTCGCTGAACCCCTCCGTGATTGTGTGCGACGAGCCCGTATCCGCCCTCGATGTCTCGGTGCAGGCGCAGGTGGTCAACTTGCTGCAGGAGATCCAGCGGGACACCGGAGTGGCATACATCTTCATCGCGCACGATCTTTCCGTGGTCCGCCATATTTCGCATGAAGTGGCAGTGATGTACCTCGGCAAGATCGTGGAACAAGGAGCCCGGGAGGAATTGTTCCGGGAGCCCCGGCATCCCTACACGCAAGCACTCCTGTCCGCCGTGCCTTTGCCGGATCCCCGGGCAGCCCGCCAGCAGCAAAAGATCCGGCTCCGGGGAGATCTGCCCTCGCCGGCAAACCCACCCAGCGGTTGCGTCTTCCGCACCCGGTGTCCGTTGTTCGGCACCCTGGGCGCGGAACAGCAGCAACGCTGCATCAGCGAAATCCCCCGACCAGCCAGCGCGGCTGCCCCGGCCTGCCATCACGCAAGCCTGGAATCTGCAGCTCTCGCTGGTGTGCAATAGATCCAACATCAAAGGAGCAATACATTGAACACCCTGATTCGCGCCGTCCGCCCCTGGGGACAAGCATTGAGCGACGTCCTCATCACGGACGGCAAGATCACCGGCGTCGAAGCCCATGACCCGGCGCGAGCGGTTCCTGGCAACACCGCCGTCGTCGAAGGCCGCGGCCGCCTCCTCGTGCCGTCGTTCTCGGACGTCCATGTGCACCTGGATTCCACCCGCATCGGCCTGCCGTTCCGCGAACACACCGGCGGCCCCGGGGTGTGGACCATGATGATGAACGATCGGCAGAACTGGCGCAACGCCGAGGTTCCACTGCAGGAACGGGTCAACAACACCCTCGGACGGATGATCGCGCGCGGCACCACGCGCGTCCGTTCCTATGCCCAGATCGACGTCGATTGCCGCCTTGAGCGTTTCGATGCCGTGATGGCCGCCAAGGAGCAATTCAAAGGCCACGCCGACGTCGACATCATCGCGTTCCCGCAGGCGGGACTCCTCCTCGAGGACGGCACCGTGCCCCTCATGGACCAGGCACTCAAGGCCGGCGCCAACGTCATGGGCGGAATCGATCCTTGCAGCCTGGACCGCGACCCCGCCCGCCATCTGGACATCGTCTTCGGACTGGCCGAAAAGTACCAGGTCCCCATTGATATCCACCTCCACGAGCCCGGCGAGCTCGGCGTCTTCAGCACGGACCTGGTCATCGAGCGCACCCGCGCCCTGGGCATGCAGGGCAAGGTCACCATGTCCCACGCCTACCAGCTGGGCAGCGTCTCCGAGGCCACCACGCGCCGCCTCATCGACGAGTTCGCCGAGCTGGACATCTCCATGGCGTCCGTGGCGCCGGGCTCCGCCGGCGTGGCGGGCCAGCTGCCCATCCCGCTGCTCGCCGAAGCCGGCGTCCGGATGGGCTTGGGCGAGGACGGCCAGCGCGACTACTGGTCCCCCTACGGCAACACCGACATGCTCGACCGCACTTGGCAGCTCGCTTTCACCCACGGCTTCCGCAAGGACGAGCTCATCGAGCACTGCCTCGCGATCGCCACGGTAGGCGGCGCCAGCATCCTTGACCCGTCCGCCACCCGGCTGAAGGGCACGGCACACCGCCCCGGCGTCGAGGTCGGCGACACCGCCGAACTCCTGCTGCTCGACGGCGAAACGGTCGCCTCCGCCGTCATGGACCGCGGCACCGACCGCACTGTCATCCACCGCGGAAAGGTCGTGGCAGAGCAGCTCGAACTCGTCTAATTCCGCACAAAAAGGCCGGTCCCTCGTTGGGGGACCGGCCACTTTCTTGGTTTGAGTGTGTCGAAGGACGACGACAGCGTATGCCCAACTAGTCCCCGCCGCCACCCTCGCCTCGCAAGTCCCCGCCGGCTCCCAGCCTTCGCAAGCTCAGGCAGGGACCCTCGCCGGCGGGGCCCCCCGGCCAGGGAACCCTGGCGGCGTGGGCCCGCGCATTTGTTGTCGTTATCGGGGCTCATAACGACAACTACTGCAAGTCAGATGGGCCGAGTGGGGGGCACGTGCGTGGTTTGGTTTGCGCCCTGCCCCCCCTTGGCTAGCGCCCGACGACGGCGGGCTCGCCAAGGTGCTCCATCCCGGCGGCCGCCACCGACACGGCGGGCCCGCGCACGGCGAGGAAACCGGCCACCGCGAGCAGCACCGCTTCCGCGGCCAAGACCCAGAAGGGAACGTCCCAGCCGCCGGACCACTCATGCAGGAATCCCGCCCCCAACGGCCCCAGGGAGGCCAGCGCGAAGCCCAAGCCCTGGCTCATGGCGGATAGGCTGCCAGCGCTCTCTGGCCCTGCCGAGCGGATGACCACCAACGCCATTCCCAGCCCGAAGCCGGCGCTCTGGACGATCCCCAACAGGCCGACCATGAGGAATTGCAAAGCCACGGGCGCAGTCAAGACTCCTATCAAAGCCGCCGAGACGAGAAGTCCGAGGCCAGGAGCCATGACCTTCAGAACCGCGCGACGCCCAGCGAGAACGGGAGCCAGCAGGCTCGCGGGCAGCCCTGCGACGCTGAACCAAGCCAGGAGCCCTGCTGCGTCGGCCCCCGCCTGGCCCTTCGACACCAAGAACACCGCGAGCCACGAGGTAACGGCGAAATACAGCATGGCTTGCAGCCCGAAGAATGCGGTCACGGCCCAGGCCGTCCGTTGCTTCCGCAGCGGAATGGTGCCGGTTTCCCGCGTGGCGACGCCCGCCGTCGTCGTCTCCTGTAAACCAGCGCCCGACGCCGCTCCGCCGGTTCCGCCGGTCTCGCCGGTCCCGTCGGGACGCCGGGCTGATTGACCGGCGCGGCGGATCAGCGCGGCCCCTAGCAAGGCGGGGACGGCCCAGACGGCCAGTGCCCAGGCGAGGCTTCCGCCGAGCGCTTGCTGCAGCGGCTGGACGAGCCCGGCGCCGAGCGCCGCCCCGAGCCCGAAGCCCATGGTGCACAGCCCCGTCCACCATCCGGTACCGCGGTTTGCTTTGACGATCTGTGGCACCAACACGCTGGCAGTCATGATGGATGCTCCTGCCAGGAACGTTCCGGGCAGCAACAGTCCGGGCACGAGCACGCGGATAAGCAGCGCGGCGGCCAATGTCAGGAGTGCCGCCGCAACAGCCCTGCCGGTGCCCAGGCGACGGGCCAGCCATGGACCGCAAGGAGCCGAGACGCCGAACGCTAGTACAGGCAAGGCTCCGAGCAGCGGCAACAAATGCGCGTCGAGTCCGAACCCTGCCTGCAGTTGCCCCATGGTGCCGGCGATCGTCGTAATGGCAGGACGGAGGTTGATGGAGACAATCGCCAGGGCAACGAGTACCCACGCGGTCCTCCGACCGGCCTTGGCGGAACTACCGCGGCGCGGCGGCTGTTCTTGTCCCATTGATTGCCTCCCTGGAGTCTCAATTTGGTATACCAAATAAGATTATGGGCATTGCGAATCAAAGTAAACTGGCGTGAAAATCGCAGCTATGTGTGACGCGAGATCTTGACGATCTAATTTGGAATACCAACGGTCTAAATGGCCTTGCCAGGGTTGAGGATTCCGGCTGGGTCGAATAGCTCCTTGATTCGATGCTGCAACTCGCGGATGGGCCCGGGCTGCTCAAGGCCGAGCCAGCGGAGCTTGTACTGCCCCACCCCGTGCTCGCCCGTGATGGTTCCGCCCATCTCCAGCGCGGCATCGATGGAGTCGTCGAGGGCCTTGTTGAGGCGGGTCATGGCGTCCGCGTCCACTTCCATGTCCACCCGGTCCACCCAGAAGGTGGGGTGCAGGTTGCCGTCACCGGCATGGGCCACCACTTTGAGCCGGACATCGTGGGTAACGGCCATGGCCTCGAGCGCGGCCACGTAGTCGACAAGCCGTGACCTCGGAACGGCGACGTCCTCGCCCACCCGGTATTCGTTGTCCACTTCGTCGCCCCGACTCGAGCGCCGCATCTCAATGAGTCTCTCGGCTTCCGCATTCGATTCCGCCGTCACTGTGGCGCCGCCGGCCGCGAGCACTTCCCGCACCAGCGCTGCCTCCGCAGCAGCTCCGAAACCGTCTGTCTGGATCAGCAGCAGCGCCTGCCCACGTTCTCCGAGGTCCGAACCGTACAGTTCGTCGAGCTGGGCCAGCGTACCGGCGTCGAGCATTTCCATGATGGCGGGCTGAACGCGCGCCTTTCCGACCGCAAGGACTCCCGCAGCGGCACCGCGGAAGTCCGGATAGAACGCCGCCATTGTCTGAACCTCGCGGGGCAGGTAGCGCAGGCGCACCGTCACGCCCACCACGATTCCCAGGGTGCCCTCGGAGCCCACAAACAGTGCCGTGAGATCGTATCCGGCCACGCCTTTGAAGGTCTGGTGCCCTGTGTGGATGAGCGAGCCATCGGCCAGGACGACGTCGAGCGCCAGCACCGAGTCCCTGGTCACGCCGTATTTGGCACAGCGCAAGCCGCCGGCGTTCGTGGCCACATTGCCGCCGATCGTGGACATTTTGTAGCTCGCGGGATCCGGCGCGTACATCAGGCCGTGTTCAGCCGCGGCGGCGTTCAGGTCAGCGTTCACCACGCCAGGTTCGACGACGGCGGTCTCATCGTCTGCGTTGAGCAGCAAGATGCGGTTCATGCGTTCCAGGCTGAGCACGATGCATCCGTGGCTGGCATGGGCGCCGCCGGAAACCCCGGTGCCGGCGCCGCGCGCGACAATCGGAACCCCGTGCTTGGCGCAACTGCGCACCACGTGCTGCACGTCTTCAACGGATTCGGCGAACACCACTGCAAGGGGCAACTGCAAGTCCAGGACTGGTCCTAGGTCTGCCGCATAGCTCGTGCGCGTGTGTTCGTCGACGGCGACTTGCCCCGGAGTGAGGGCGGCCCGTAGCTCATCGACGAACTCGTGAGGGCCTTTGCTCTGCTGGATCTGCCCAGAGTGCGGAATCCGTCGGGCCATGACGATCTCCAACCTCGCTTTGTCCTGCGGATACGGCCGGCTTGCACCGGTGTATTCAAATCCATGCCGCTCATAGAACGCCTTCGCGCGGGCGTTATCCTCGTGGACCCCCAGTTCGATCACGCCGGCTCCAAGCTCGGCGCCTGCTACTGCGCAAGCTTCATCAAGCAACTGGTCAGCCAGGCCCAAGCCTCTGTGTTCAGGTGCAACGTAGACGCTGATCAACATGGCTTGCAGAGCCTGGGAAGGATCCTGCGGCTGCTTGACGACCACGCGCATGAGTCCACTGATCCGGCTACCGTCAGTACCGTCATCCGCCACGAGGGTGATGCTTGAGTCGCTCGACATCGTGGCTGCGCGCTCTTGCCATTGAGTGTCAGTCTGGCGCCGAGCGGCCGCGAGGCTCTCGACGTAGGCCATCGGGGTGTCCGACAGCATCTCCAACCGGACGTCGCGAAGCAACCGCCAGTCAGCCGCTTGCAGCCGACGGATTCTATTCACTTCCGCCGCCCATGAATCGGACATAGCGCTCAAGAACTCCAGGCCAGTCAGCGGCGTAGTCTGCACGAGTCTGCGCTGGGTGTTCGGCGCCTTCCCAGCCGTCGTGCACCAGGCGAACTTCAGTACCTCCGTCAACGGCCCGGAAGGCCACTCGAAGTTCCGTAGACCACATCGCGGTACGCCCCGGATACCAGCTCGCATGGAAGGACAACGGCGGCTGCCAATCGTCGATCGTCCCCCATATCGAGGTACGTCCGTCATCAGCAGTCTCCAGGATCAAATTCTCCTCGAACTCAACGTGCGAACCCGCCCCGTAGACGCTGTGGTCCTCCATCGGCCACCAAAGATGCGGGTGATCAGTGAAGCCCATGAAAGCGTGCGCCACCGGCGAAGGCACGACGACGGTGCACACTACCGGGTCCAGCTCACCGGATTGCTCCGGCTGGGGTTCGGAGTCCGGCGCGAGGTGACTAAAGAGGCTCTCCATGTGCACCAACTTTACCGCCCAGCGAAGCGCCCGACTCCGGCCCCAACCCGCTCCCCCTCAAACGCCCGCTCACATATAGGGGGTTCCGGCGGGACGCCCGCTCACAAATAACCGGTTCCGGCGGGACGCCCGCTCACAAATAACCGGTTCCGGCGGGACGCCCGCTCACAAATAACCGGTTCCGGCGGGACGCTCGCTCACAAATAACCGGTTCCGGCGGGACGCTCGCTCACAAATAAGGGGTCCCGGCCGGGCGCCGGCTCATTGCTGCTGAGGACGGGTCGGGGCTGGGGTCCGGTCCGGCTCGAGGGTGAGCAAGGGTTGGCACCGACCCCGTTATATGTGAGCCGGCGTTGGTGGAAACCGGGTGATAGGTGAGCCG
>NZ_JBZAYA010000033.1:0-26771 GCF_058244265.1 Arthrobacter sp. SE2
ACCAGTTGACCGATGCCTTCCATGAATAAACCCTGTCACGGGGGTCTGACTTTTTTAGCCCCCGCGCTGCCAATCGACGTCGCGAAAAGCGAAACAAGGAAAACAGGTCTCAAAAATCAGGTGTTGAGGTCCCAATGAACCCGGATCGCCTCAGCGATCGGGCCGGTGACGTCGATCTGGAAGGCAACGGGTGCGGTTCCCGTCTCTTCAATGACGGTGTCGTGGTAAACCCGGCCGCATGACGGACACAAAGTGTAGAGGTCCTCATCGTCGGGCCACGGAGCCAGCCCAGCGGGGACCGGCTCGGTTGCTCCGCTGTACACCGGGACGCCTTGAGAGTTGGCCTGAATCAATCCCTCTTTGCTGACGGTGTTTCCGCACAGGCAAGTGATCGTGGTGACATCATGACCGATGACATCGGCGAATTCAGTGTCCATGATGATGAGCTCCCCGGCGTCGGAAGAGACGTTCTGCTTGTAGTTTATGCCTGCGGTTCGCCAGGTGAGACAGAAAGAATCTGTAGGGTGGTGTCGAAGTCTGGCTCTCCGTTACGTCTCTGTGGTGATCGTGTCTCTCCGGCACGATGAATGAGCGACTAATGAAACGAGGAAACCATGAAGTACCTCCTGATGATGCAGGTCGATCCTGATGTATTGGCGTCGCTGTCGGCCAGCCAGAGCGAGGAGATTGGGAAAGGCCACGGTGCCTTCATTGATGAGATCACGGCATCCGGCGAGTTCATTCTGACCCAGGCGCTCGGTGACCCTTCGAAAAGCAGCGTTGTTCGCAGCTCGGGCGGGGTACCGCAAATCCACGACGGCCCCTTCCTGGAAGCAAAGGAGTTTCTGGGTGGGTTCTACCTTGTCGATGTCGACTCAAAGGAGCGCGCACTTGAGCTGGCCAAGTTGATCCCCGACGCGAAGATCGACGGCCTGGCTATTGAGGTCCGGCCGATCATGTTCTCGAAGGCGGCCGATTTCTGAGCATGCCGCCAACCCCGGTGGAGGGCCTGCTGCGCGAGCTTGCGCCGCAGGTTCTCGGGCGGTTGATTCGCCGATATCGCCAATTCGACACCGCTGAGGACGCGGTACAGGACGCCCTGATCAAAGCCGTGACCATATGGCCGGAACAGGGCGTTCCCGCCAACCCCGCCGCTTGGTTGTACACGGTTGCCTCCAACCGGCTTATCGACCTGATCCGGAGCGAGGCTGCGCGTCGGACCAGGGAAGATGACTACGCCAGGGACGATCCCGCGGCAGTCGAAGGGGGCAACGAGGCGGCAGAAAGCGAAGACGACACTTTGGACCTGTTGTTCCTGTGTTGTCACGACGCGCTGACCCCTTCATCACAAATCGCGTTGACCCTGCGTGCGGTAGGTGGCCTGACCACCGCCGAGATAGCCAGTGCCTACCTGGTTCCGGAATCGACCATGGTTCAACGCATCAGCCGGGCGAAGCAAACCATCAAAGCGGCCGGCGCAGCGTTCGGACGGCTCTCTCCCACCCAGCGGCAGAAGCGTTCCGATGCAGTGAAGCGGGTTCTCTATTTGATGTTCAACGAGGGATACACCGCGGCTACCGGTAACGAATTGATACGGGTGGATCTCTCGGCCGAGGCGGTCCGGCTCACGCGGCAACTCGTGCGACTGCAGCCGGACGACGGTGAAAGCATCGGAATGCTCTGCCTGATGCTTCTGACGGACGCAAGACGACCCGCGCGAACCACGCCCGACGGCGACTTGGTCCCCCTTGATGAGCAGGATCGCTCGCTCTGGAACAGGCAGGCCATCACGGAGGCCACGGAGTTGCTGGTCCCGGCATTGAAGAGGTCTACGGCAGGCCCTTACTTGATTCAAGCGGCGATCGCGGCTATCCATGCCGATTCATCCTCGACGGCGACAACCGATTGGGAGGAGATCCTCCAGCTCTACAGCCTGCTCGATCACATGGTGTCCAATCCGATGGTGACACTGAACCGGGCCGTCGCACTGGCGATGGTCGACGGCCCCGAAGCGGCGCTCAGGCTGCTCGACCGTCTCGAGAAAGACCCGATCATGGCCGGTCACTATCGCCTGACCTCGGTGCGAGCCCATCTCCTGGAGTTGTCGGGAGATTTTCGGGGCGCCCGGGAGGCTTACAGGGCGGCGGCACTCGCGACGCTGAGCTCACCGGAACGCCGCTACTTGCAACGACGCGCGGACCGTCTCTGACCCGGTGCGCGTCCGGATTTGAGATCCGGGCCTCGTCAACGTCTCCTCCGTGACTTATGCGGGCACGGACCTCCCGTGCTCGGTGCGTAAGCGGGCGCAGGTGCGTGTGCGAGTAACCGGAGGCGATAGCGAGCACCGGGAGACCATGGACGCATGGAGCCCGTCGACAACGCTTAGTGAAGGGACGCGATGAAATCCAACGAACTGCTGCAGGATGCCTTTGGCCGGATCCGTGACACCGTGGCCGCCACCCTTGAAGGGCTCGACGACGGCTCTCTGGTCCGTCGGCCCGCCAGCACCGGAAACTCGATTGCGTGGTTGATCTGGCACCTCAGCCGGGTGGAGGACGTCCAAGTCGCCTCCGCCGCCGCCGTCGAACAGGTGTGGACTTCGCAGGACTATGCCGGCCGCTTCAAGCTGCCGCTGCCCGAGCGCGACACCGGCTACGGTCACTCGAGCGATAAAGTCGATGCGGTTCAGGCCCCGCCGGAGCTGTTGCTCGAATACTACGACGCCGTCCACCGGCAGACGGTTGCGTTCCTGAAAACTCTCGGGGACGAGGACCTTGATCGCATCGTCGACACCCGCTGGGACCCGCCCGTCACTCTCGGCGTGCGGTTGGTCAGCACTATTGCCGATTGCCTTCAACACGTGGGGCAGGCCGCCTATGCCAAGGGCTTAGGCGGCCTGTGAGCGCACTCCTCATACCGCTTTCCGGGGTTTGAAGACCAACCCCAGGACGGCTGCCAGTGCGAGTGCGGAAAGGACGGTTGCCGACCAGAACCCGGCCCGTCCGCCGGTCAGGAAGTCGCCGGGGATAGCGAAGGCCGCGTAGATCGAAGCCACAATGGCCAGGCCGACGGCGCCGCCCAGTTGCTGCATTGTCTGGAAGAGTCCCGACGCGGACCCTGCGTGCTCCGGTTCGACATTGCGCAGCGCGAGCGTCGTGAGCGGCATGAACGTCATGCCCGCCGAGATTCCAGTGCCCAGAAGTGCAAGCAAAACAAGGGCGAACGGGGTATCCGTGTTCAGTTGCGTCAGTGGCAAGAAGGCGACGACGCGAAGGGCGGTGCCGAAGATGACCAGCCGGACGGCCCCGAAGCGCTCGAGTAGACGCGGGACGATCCTCGACATCGCGAAGATGCTCAGCGGCATCGGCAGGAACGCGAGCCCGGTCACCATGGGCGTGAGGTGCAGATCGTCTTCGAGATACTGGACCATGAGGAAGAATATTGCCAGCATCCCGCCGTAGGTGGCCGCCATTGCGGCCAGCGCCGCCACTCGGCTCGGGCTGCGCAGCAGCTGTGGACGGAGCAGTGGGTGGGCGACCCTCCGCTCGGTGACGGCGAGTACTGCGATAAGCGCTGCCCCGACCACCAGGCCGCCGATCGTGCGCGGGCTGGACCAGCCGACGTCGCCCGCTTGAATGAGACCCCACACGATCGCGACGGCGCCGCCCGTGGCGGTCACCGCTCCGAGGATGTCGAAGCGCCCGGGCCGCCGGGGAGTTTCCGCGACAAGGCGCGGTACCGCAGTGAGGACCACGACGCCGATCGGCACGTTGATGAAGAGGGTCCACCGCCAGCTGGTGGTGTCGGTGAGCAGTCCGCCGAGGATGAGCCCGAGCGCGCCACCCATTGAGGCAATGGCGGAGAACAGGGCGAGCGCCCGGTTCCGCGCGCCGTCGTCCTTTGCACTGGTGGTGATGAGCGCGAGGACGCTCGGGGCGGCGAATGCGGCGCCGAGGCCCTGGAGTGCGCGTGCGATGACAAGGAGGAGGGGCGAGGTGGCCAGGCCGCCAAGCAGTGAGAAGAGCGTGAAGGCTGCGACGCCCACCAGGAAGGTGCGACGGCGGCCGACGACGTCTCCGATCCGTCCGCCGAGCAGCAGGAGGCCGCCGAAGGCGACGGCGTAGCCGTTCAGGACCCAGCTGAGCTCGGCCCGGTCGAAGTGGAGGTCGGTGGCGATGTGGGGGAGCGCGACGTTCACGACGGTCGCGTCGAGGACAAGCATGAGTTGGGCCAGCATGACCAGCCAGAGGCCAATGCTGCCGGCGCGGCCGCGCGGAGGTCCGCTTGTCAGGGCGATCCCGGCGGGTGCGCGTGTGGCGATTGTGGGTGTCATTGGAGGTGTCCTGTTCTAGCCGAGAGGGCTGACGTACACTAAGAGGAGAGATGCTCCGTTTAGAACTATACGGAGACTCTCTCCGTTTTGCAATGATGTATTGAAAGGTGTTTCTGTGCGCGCTGACGCTCAACGCAACCGCGATCGGATTGTGGAGGTTGCACGTGCGCTCTTCCGGGTCAAAGGCTACGAAGCCGTTTCGATGGACGAAGTCGCCAAGGCGGCCGAGGTGGGACCCGGTACGCTCTATCGGCACTTCCCGACCAAGGAGTCTCTGTACGACGCGGTCCTCGAAGCGTGGGCAGAGAAGGTCAACACCGCCGTCGACCGGGCCCTCACCCTCGACGCCCCTGCGCGGGAGCGGTTGTTGAATTGGCTGACCGACTATGCGTCGATGCTGACCGAGCACAGGGGTGCCGCCGCGCGGATCACCGCCGCGCTGGGCGACCCGGGTTCACCATTTGCGGCAAAGTGCCAGACCTACCTGGGCGCCAACCAGCGCGTGATCGAAGCGTTGGACTCGGCCTTGCGCCCCGGCATCGATGCAATGCAGATCAGCCGGCTCGTCGGCGGCGTGGCTGCAGTGGTAGATAACAGCGAACTTCCGGCTGATGCAGCAGCATCGATGCTCGCGGTAGTCGCTGACGGACTTATCGCTTCCTGACGCGGTTCAACCTGTGGGGCCGGGTTAGTACCTCTTTACCAACCCGGACCCACAGTTTCAACGCAAACTACTCCGCGCTAGTGCTGCGTCGTTCTGCGCGTTTCGAGCGGAACCGGCCGACAGCCCAGCAAGCAGTCCAGAGTAGCGCTACCAGCAGCAATGCGTGCGAGAACCCTATGGTGGATTTTTGGCCTTAGGTGGCAGAACTTCTCGAATTGAGTGGCCTGGCGGTCAAATTGAGTGGTGTTTGGTGCCACATTAGGTGCTGGGCGGATGCGATCTGTGAGTGCCGATGCCCGCCGTCATGCCCCCCGCCACGCTGCCCGCCGTCGTGCGTCCTCCGGGTGCAACCCGGGCAACACTCGAAAATTCGTTAACTAAGTCGAGTAGGAATCACTCAAGGCTGCCCAGAAGCCCGTCCGTAGGATCCGTAGTGAGCCGAAGATGGCTCACTGCCATTGCTTTTGGGATGCAATGCGCGGCAGTACCAACCCCGGCAGGGCCCTGAACCATGCCAAGGACGCACATCATGAAAACTGCAAAACTCATGGCCGTCGCTTGCCTCTTGCTTGCTTGGACAGCCACACCATTATCCGCCGCAAATGCCGCACCGATGGATGCTCCGGGCATTGTCTTGGGCAGCGACATTTCCTGGCCCCAATGTGGTGGCGGACTTCCTGTGGGTCAGGCGTTCGGGATTGTCGGCGTGAACGACGGCCGTCCGGGCACCGCGAATCCCTGTTTCGCCGAGCAGCTGGGCTGGGCCAGCGGCTCGGCGGGCGGGACAAGCCAAGCGGCGGCCGCCTTGTACGTCAACACCGCCAATCCCGCAGAGTACGGCGGGTGGTGGCCGGCATCCGATGCGGACGTGGGCATGAGCCGTCCAAACCCGTATGGGAGCTGCGACGGGACGGCTTCGCCGGCGTGCGCCTACCTCTACGGTTACGGCATCGCGTTCGACGACGTCAATCATTACGGGGTACCCGACCCCACCAAGCACATGTGGTGGCTGGACGTGGAGACCGGGAACGCGTGGTCCTGGGACACCATGGCCAACGCCGCGGATATTGAAGGCATGGCCGCCTACCTGCAAGACATTGGAGCGGCGGTGGGCATCTATTCAACCTCGTACCAGTTCGGAGTAATCGCCGGTCAGCTTCATCCCGACAGCAACCTGAACGGGCTCAAGAGCTGGCTTGCCGGAGCAACGTCTCCGGAGTCGGCAGTGGAACTCTGCTCGGCCCCGCCACTGACGGCCGGCGGCGTGGTTGCACTCACCCAATTCACCACTGACTTCGATTACAACTACTCCTGCATTCCGCCGGCGCCCCCACCGCCCCCGCTACCTGCTCCGGTAGTGGCCCCGCCGAAGCCCCCGGTCCCGACGCTGACCACAGACGCCAGCGGTAAGCGGAAGCCGGTGCTGTCGATAGCGCAGAACTGACGGCACCCCGCCGAGGTTCCCAGGCTGGTCTAGCGCTGCTCCACTGCAAGATTTCCCCAAGATTGACCTAGTTTGCACCGTCGGGAGCTGTAGCTAAGTAATTTCGATCCGGGGGACGAACGGCATGGCCGATAACTGAGGTTGACGGGCGACTCCCGAAATTGTTATTCGCAGCGACAAAGCAGTCGAAAGGTCTCAAAATGTCTCAGCCAAACTATAACCAGCCGTATCAGTACCCGAACTACCCGAACGTCCAGCAGAACAACTCCCTCGAGCACTTTCAGGGGAGCAAGTTCAAGGAAAAGTCGATAATCTTTGGGGTCATCGGCTTCTTTTTCCTGGGCATTGTTTTCGGGCCCCTGGCGATTGCCAATGCAAGGAAGGCCGAAGCCCTGCACCACTCGGCAACCGTGGGGAAGGTCCTTGGGTGGATCGACACCATCGCTTCGGTATTGGGCCTTTTGGCCTTCCTTCTCATTTTCCTTCCGGCGGCGTTCGGCGGGGGACACTAGCGCGCCGGCCCTGACGGCTCCCCGCCGGGTTTCGTGACGCGCCGTTTCGTGACCTCAGGCAACGATGGACCAGACTTAGGGACGTGACCAACAAACCCCGCCCCGGCCTAGCGATCGCTGCACTGAGTCTCGGGACGGCGCTGAATCCGTTGAACTCGTCGATGATCGCGGTCGCGCTGGTGGTTCTGCGCCAGGACTTTGCGCTCGACGTCGCCACGGTCACCTGGGTGATCACGTCCTTCTACCTCGCCTCGGCCGCTGGCCAGCCGCTCATGGGCCGGCTCGCAGACCGCTTCGGTCCGCGGAGGTTGTTCACCTTCGGTATGGCGGTGGTCGCCATTTCCTGCCTTTTGGCGCCGTTCTCGCCGAACTTCGCATTGGTCTGCGTGGCTCGAGCTCTCATGGCGGTGGGGACCGCGACGGCGTACCCGTGCGCCGTCGTGATGGTCTCGACGCTCAGCCGGCAGGCGAACATCAGCTCCACCCGACCCCTGGGGCGGATCCAGATGGCGAACACCTCGGCCGCTGCGGTGGGGCCCGTCGTCGGCGGCCTTCTGGTGAGCCTGGTCGGCTGGCAGGCGCTGTTCGCGATCAACGTGCCGATCTCGCTTCTGGCCCTGATTGTGGTGCGGCAGGTGGCGCCGCCCGACGTCGGACGCGAAAGCGGCAAGCTCTCCGCCCTCCTGCGCGATTCCGACATTCCGGGCATCCTGGCGTTCATCGCATCACTGACGCTGGCGATGATGGCGCTGCTCAACGTGATGCCGGCCTACCGCTGGTGGTTCATCGCCGTCGCTGTGGTCCTGGCGGGATTGTTCGCATGGCGCGAGTTCCGGTTCAGTCCGCCGTTCCTGGACTTGCGGCTGCTCGGCCGGAACCGGCCGTTGCTGCTGTTGTACTTGGGTTTCGCAGTGTTCAGCGCGGTCTACTATTTTGCCTTCTTCGGCCTTCCGCAGTTGCTGCAGCAGGCTGGAAAGTACGACGCCGGCGTGGTCGGCCTGCTGATGCTGCCCCTGGCTGCCATGTCGGTTTTCATGACGCCGGTGACGGTGCGGTTCATTGAGCGGTTCGGCGTGCGGGCCGTGATGATCGCCGGCGTCGTGCTTTTGGCCCTGGCTTCCGGCGCGCTCGGGGCGCTGACGTTGTCCTTCTGGCCGCCGCTGGTGCTCATACTCACGGCGTTGATGGGTGTTCCGTATGGCGTGGTCAGCACGGCCTCGAACCAGGGTTTGTACGTCTCCGCGCGGCCGGAGGATAGGGGAGTGGCAGCCGGGATTTTCCAGACGTGCCGATACCTCGGTGCCATCACGGCGACGGTGCTCATTGGTGTGCTGTACGGGCCCGGGGTCAACCAGGCAAACTGGGGACTCATGGTGTTGGTGATGCTGGGGTTGAGCGCCGTGGTGTTCGTGTTGGCGCTGGCTTGGCGGAAGCCGGGGGCAGTGGGTTAGGTCCCATCGCGAGGCTCCGAAACCCGCTGCGGGTCACAAACCCCTATACCTATTCCGACGCACCTTCACCACTCATTTTCGGGGCAATGCACACTCATTTTCAGTGCAATGCACACTCAGTGATCATTTTCGCCCGTAGCGTTGGATAGATTGTCAGGCTAGGGCTCTGGGGCGCTCTCCTCAGATTTGGATGGCCACTAGGCTCACATTTCAAAGCTGGGGTGTCTGCGTTAGGAGTTGGGAAGTGTTCGAAGAGGAAGTCCGACGGGCACTTGACTACGTGGCTCGCGGTATCAGTGTTCGGATTGTCGGCGGCCCCGGAAGCGGAAAATCAACGGTCCTGCAGTCGATCGCTGCTGGCCTCGAAAAGGCCGGGTTCACGGTCTACAGCCTCTCGGGTTCGCGGCTCCTGAATGAGACGCCGTTCGCAGGGATTGGCGCACTCGGACTGGAAGGGCGCGGACAAGAGAATGGGCCGTTAGGAGTCGCGAACGTGCTCGCCGAACAGTTGGCGCAGCGAGGCCCCCGGGCAATAGTTGTTGATGATATCGATGAGCTCGACAGGGAATCAGCGGCAGTCATTGACATTGTTCACGGGCGGACCCAACGGACGCTGGTGGTGACGATGGACGATTCCCCACTGTGCTCAGGGGGCTCTGTGTTCACGCCTGCCCGATGGCCGGAGACAACGATACGACTCAGTCCACTTCACTACGATCAAGTCAATAAACTCCTGGCCCAGACGCTCGGGTCGCCGCCGGACGTGGATTTGACCACCGCCGTGCTCATGAAATCTGGAGGCAACCCGCGACTCGTGGTCAGAATCGCCCAAAGCGCGGAGCTGAGCAAGCAGCTTGTCCTCCATGACGGACAGTGGAGCATGAGTGGGCACACACTCTGGAACGAATACATCCAGAGCACCGTCCAAGCACTCCTTCACGGACTGAGCGCCGATGAATGGATGGGACTGCACACCCTGTCTGCGGTGGGAGCCCGGCCGCTGGGGTCCCTCATGCAAATAGTTGAGGCAGGCATCCTGGACAGGCTCGAAATGCGGGGGCTGGTTGCGCTCACCGAAGACAGCGCTGGAGCCATGTGGGTAAGCGTCAGTCCCCACATTGTTGTCGACCATTTCCGTGACCCTCACGTGCGATCCTCCCGCAGGGCGCTGACGGATCGAAGTAACCGGGAGATCGATTCCCATGACCGGCCGGTAGAGAGTTCCTCGCCCGAGCTTCTGGCCGAACTGATCAGAGACCTGCGGAGTGAAGCCCGCGGGGGCACAGTTGCGACGCAGCACTTCCAAGAACAGCTCCGGGAACTGGAGGAATCACAATTCAGCGTCTGGGAGTCCGAAAAGACCATGTCCAACGCAGCAGCGTTCCTCAAGTTCTACTGGGGCGGTCCGATCGATCCCTCACGCATCGAACAAGTCTTCAGCGAAACTGAGGCGGTAGGAGCTGACTCTGGCGATCACTTCTTCTTCGCCATGACCCGGGCGCTGTGGGCCATCGTCAGCGGTGGGGAATCATCTGTCGCGACGGGCATACTCGAGACGATCGGCCAAGCTCACCCCGATTGGAAGGCAGAAGCCCAAGCGTTCGCGCTCTACCTCGAGGCGTCCTTTGACCGAATGCCTGTGAACCTCGACGAAACCCTGGACAGGCTCCGCAGCCGCCACCCCGAGAGCGGCGTTCTGCCAGTCATCCGGGGCATTCTGGAGCTCTACCGCTTCGACGCCCAGGCTGCCCTCCGGGCCCTTGATTCAGCAGACGGCTTCGGCCTTGCCGCAGGCATGGAACCCTTCGTCCGCGGACTCGCGCTCCATATCGCCGGCCACGGCGAAGAAGCAGTGATCTTCTCCCTCAGCCAACGTGCCGCGGCGCGGTGCCGCCTTGATCAGTTCGGTTTCGTCGCGAGCAGCTACGTTGCGGTACTGGCCATGACACAACAAGGGCTCAGCAAGGAAGCTGACTGTGTAATGACTGGAGTTTTCGCGCTCGGCCGGCCCGGCTTTCTCGTGAGCTTCCTCCACGACGCGATGCTCAGAATCGCCGGCCTTCGCGCACTGGCCGGCCCCGGCAAGGATGCCGCCTCCCTCGGGGTACAGGCACGCAAAAACGTCGCGGACGTCGGCCCCCTGCCTGGAACCGGGAAAGCAGTCTATGAGCTGGTTACCCGGAAATACGCCGATCCAGCCGACTTTGACGAAAACGCTGCGGACCTTCTGGAACAACAACTGGACCGCGGTTACATCACCGAAGCCGTCTATGCCTCATTGTTCATGTTGTCCCTCTACCCCGGACACAAGATCCTGGAGACTACGCAACGGCTACTGCAGGAAAACGGCGTGAGCACCCATGCCCAGTTCCTCGCCATCGCCTGTGCCATTCGTGACCGCAACCACCAACTGCTAAAAATCCTGTTGGACCAATATGAAGCCGACTCCGACCTTCCCGCGATCACAGGGCTCCTGAAAGGCGTGGTGAAGGGTCACCTCCTCAAACGCCACCGGGGGTTGGCCAAGACCTTTCATCAGATCATCTCAACTTTCGAAAACCGCTTCCCGCCACAAGGGGTACAACTGACCCTCGACACGGGAGGGCATCCCCAGGGTTTGACTCCTCGGGAGAGGGAAATCGCCATCCTGGCAGGCAGCCAACGCACCCCCGAAATCGCTGCCCTCCTGGGAATCAGTCCCCGGACCGTGGAAAACCACATCTCCAGAGCCCTTGCCAAGACCGGAACCACCACGCGCCAGTCCCTTAATGAGCACGCTCGAAACTCCCAAACAAACGGCGGATAACTGGACGCCCGGCTGCAGATCCTCGGCCGCGCCCGCCACGGTGAGTCCGGGCCTGCCTCAGTTGGAGCTTGACGCACTCCCTATCTACCAGCGTCAAGCCTTTTGCTTTTATTGAGTGGTGGGTACTCGAAATTGAGTATGTAAGGACCTCAAATTGAGTGGCCTAGTGATCAGAATTGAGTAGTAGCGAAGCCCGCACGGATCCATCAATCAATTCTGGTATTTGACCTTAAAATTAAAGTCTTCTGACCTGTTATTAAAAGGTCTTGACTAATTTATCTGGCCTGCATACTTTCGTTGTGAAGCATCTGCTTCGTCGGGGCGCCCCTCCCACCATCACTCGCGGGAGGACAGTGTGAATTCGAAGTCAAGAACCTTGAAGAGGGTCGGTGCAGTTGGCGCCGCCACCACTGAGAATGTCAATCTGATTGGGGCCCCAGGGTCAGCCAGTTTTTGGGTTGCGGGATTTTGATGGTTCACGTATCACGTTGGATGAGGGTTTTGCGTCTGTTGACCGCACTCGTTGCGGTGGTTGCTGTTGTTTTCGGTTCGGTAGCTCCGGCTGCTGCTAATGCTGCCGAGAATCGGACAGTGGTGGGTAGCGGTGACGGTGCCGTTTTGCTTGAGCCGACGAAGGCGCAGAAGGCAGAGGGGATAAAACGGCTGGAGCAAGCCCGCCTGGCGGACCTTGCCGGTTTCGCGAACCGGCTGGAACTGATTCAGGGATCGAAGGAGCTCAGGGAGTATTTGTCCGCAGACAGCCGTTTCGATAGTGGATTGCAGCAGCAGTTCCTTGCGGCGTCCATACCTACGGACGTCCTGGAATCGCTGGTTTCGCTCACGGATTCCGGGTACCTGACCCTTGAATTGGTGGATGGTCCGAACAACACTAAGGTTGCCAAGCTTATTAAGGCTGAGCCGAGGATGATCGGTGGCGGCAAGGGGTCAATGGGGATGAAGCCGATGTTTCCTCAGTGCCCGTCGGCGTGGGCTGCCCTATGGGCCTGGTGGGGCACAAACGCGGCTTTCTGCGGCGCGATGGGCTTCTTCGGCCCCATGGCCGCATTGGGATGCTCGGCAGCTATGGCGATCGCCGGGTCCGTTATTGACTTCAACAGGGGATGCTGATGAACACCGGGACTGATTCAACCGTACGCAATTACTGGCTCGCACTGTCAGCCTTGTTCGGGGTAACTGTCAGCGTAGTGTCGATGACAGACCCGCCATGGTCTTTGATCATGGTCGCGGCCTTCATCCTCTTTGCTGTCCTGCAAGCCATTCACTACCGCCAGTTGGGCCGCGAAATCCAGGGGAAACTGGCTACGGCCAATCCTGGAGCTGGAGTCTTCGCTGCGGTTTTCGGGGGCGCCGCGGTTCTCATCCACGGTACGCCCGTTGCCTTCTGGGCCGGGCCCGTTCTTGGCCTGGTGACGTTCGTAGGCATATACCTGTTCCTTCACCGGTACGGGCGCTTCCACAAGGGCGCTATTTAGAATTAGCCGACACCTTGAGCAGCGCTATTCGGATGTGGCCAGTGATGACAATTGTCCCGGTGCTCGGGATAGTCTTTGCCAGCCTGTATCAGCTCAATATCGGCGTCTACCCTCCGGTGGACTTCTTGGTTTATCGGTACGCTTCCGTAGCGTCTTGGCTCGGGGAAGACATTTATGCCCGCAACATTTTTGGGGAACTTCTGCCGTCCGCGGGTCTGCCTTTCGTCTACACGCCGTTCGCAGCTGCGCTCCTGTCTGTCACGAGCCTTTTTACTGCCCAGATGTCCTTCGTGCTGTGGACCACGGGCTGCCTAGCAACGTTGGCGTTCATCATTGGTGCTTGCCTGCCGCAGTCTTTGCCTAGGCGCCGGACGATATGGCTCGCGCTTCTTTTGCTGGGCTGTTGTACCACCGTCATCGCCCAGCACTTGGTGTGGGGTCAGATCAATTTGTTCCTCGCCGGACTCTGTCTCGCGGATTTCGTTCGTCACACCAATGGAAGGTGGTCCCGGTTCGTTCCGAAAGGGGTGTTGATCGGGATCGCTGCCGGTATCAAGCTGACCCCGGCCATCTTCATTCCATATCTCTTGATGACAAGACAATGGCAAATGGCGGTCTCCGCCATTGTCGGTTTTGCCGGGACGGTCATTATTGGCGGGATCATGTTTCCCGCCATGTCATTCACCTATTGGTTCTCAAACCTTTGGCAGCTCAGCTCAAAGGTTGATCTCGGTACCCAGTTCGCCAGCGCAGGCAACAACTCCATACAGGGGGCGGCCGGAGCGATAGGGCATTGGGCGGTCTCGCCCTCCAAGGTCATCGTTATCGTTGTGGCCATTCTCGGCTTGTTGGCTGCTGCGGCGGTCTTCCGTGCGGGACAAACGCTGGCGGCGGTTCTGACCGTCGGAATGACTGCCAATCTTGTCTCACCTGTGAGTTGGGTGCATCACTGGGTATATCTAATCCCGGCCCTTATCGTGCTTTGGTTCTTGGGACGGACGCGCACCCGGATCTTCGTAGCCGCCGCCGCGCTCGTTCTGCTGATGCATGGAACGGATCTGGGTGAACACATGCTGCGGAACGGCACGATCATGCTCGCACCCCTGGGCATACTTCTTCGTGAGTCGTTGCTGCTTATTTCAATCGCAACTATAGGGACGTTCTTCGCGCTAAGGAGACGCACCTCGCCACTCGCGGCAGCAGTACTCTCCCAACTCCGATTGGAAGGACGCCCGGCCAGAACCTAGAAATGCCGCCCTCCCTCAATACCGGGGCCGGGCAATTCCGCTGAGGGGTCAGTACATCCTATGGATAGAAATAGTGCACCAAGCAGACGCCAGTTGTTACTTCCTGTCCGAGACGGAAGCTTGGTCGAAGCGCGCGGTCGCCTGTTCACGGGAGCCGACGGACATGCTTATGTACGGCCGAGAATGCACCCTGATGAACCGCGTATCGGTCTGCACGAGCAAGCTCAAATGGACACAACAACAGTCAGAACCAGGGTCACGGGCCTTGAAACTGGTGAATCGGTGCTTGGCAACCTAGAGGGTTCCTGGCATACCATTCGCGGCGTTCTAAGCGGGATGAGGGTCGAAGTAACTGCTGTACTCGATACCCCTGCGCAATGGCTCGACTCGTGGGAGGAAGCGGACCCAAGATACGCAGAGTCGAAGCCTGATGCGCCGTCGGAGTGGTTCCTTAGTCCGGACCGCCAGAAGCTTCTGGAAGGAATCTTTGCCAGCTTTGATGAGCACAAGGACTTCTATCCTCTTATTTCATTGGGACTTAACGGCACGTACGAAGGCACCTTCCGCGCCAAGTTGTACATGCTTGCGATCAACGAGAGCTTCGCATTGTGGGCAGAGAAGTTCAGCCCCGATGACCTCCTTGTTCGATCATTCGTGAGGGCCCTGTAGGTGGGGGTCGATGTGCGTTGGAGAAGTACTGCCGGCGCCCTGCTTATGCTGCTCTCCGGAGCCGCGTTGACTGCCTGCGACGGAGGCGTCCAACATTATGCCGGCCCGGTAAGAGTTACCGATCCGGTCCAGATTACCGAAGCGGCACCGCAAGACGGAGCGCCGTCGTCAGCGGCAAGCCTCATCACCAAAGAGTTGAGCGGCGACCCCAAGTTCGGGTCAGTCGCCCTCGAGCAGGGGAAGCTCGTCATCATGTGGCACGGCCCGGAGAACGACCGCATTGCACTCTTGCGCGACCAACTCCCCGGCGTTGACATCTCGATCCGTTCAGCAGCGTGCGTCCCGGGAACTGTCATGGACCGGGCGAGAACCCTTTTGACAGAAGATGCAAGAGTCCGGGTCGTAGGGATGGCCAATGATGGATCCCATGTGGTGGTTACGGTTTCAGAGGGCACAGACAGTAGTGCCCTGGCTGCGGCCTACGAAGCGCGGCTCGGCTGCCCGGTCCGCCTCGAAACGGGGGGCGTGGTCCCGGCCACGGGGAAGTGACGAGCGCGGACGTATGCCAGCCCTGACCTGCGGTTTTATTGAACAGCCAGTCGCCCTGAAGTGCTTCTTCGGGAGGCCCGCCCTTTGGTTTAGCAGAGCTTGTTGACACCCCCATTTGGCGGGAATACTCTCGGCCTTACGAGGTTCGTGGTCTCGTCTTGAGTGGTTTCGGCGCTGCCTCTGGGGGAGCTCCGCTAGTCGAATGAACTAGCGAGGGGAGTCCTCAATGTCTTGGGAAATGTCCGGAAAATATGTTGCCAATTGCAGTTGCGCTTTGATCTGTCCGTGTCCGGTGGACGGCAGGCCCAACAGTGCCAACGGCGAGTGCCGCGGCGTGGCAGTGTTCCATGTTGCGAACGGGAAGCTCGATGACACCGACCTTTCGGGTGTCGACTTCGCCTTCGTCAATTTCTTCCCGTCGAACCTGACCGCGGGCGGCTGGAAGATCGGCGTCGTCGTTGACGAAGGCGCTTCGGACGGGCAGGCGACCGCCCTTGAAAGCATCCTGCACGGCGAGGTCGGCGGACCATTCGGGGATCTGGCGGCCCTGTACGGCGAATGGCTGGGAGTTCAGCGGGCCGGCGTCACGTTCTCGGATGGCGATAACCCGTCCGCCTCGGTGGGAGACAGTGTGAACTACACACTGGAAACGCTGCCAGGACCGGGTGGCGGCGTCACCACCGTCAAGAACGCGATGTACGCCTTCGCTGCCGACTACATGATCGGGAAGGCGCCGGGGCACTCGGATCTCTTCGGCCTGGACTTCGACGGGATCTATGGCGAGAGCGGGGAATTCGTCTACGCAAGCGAGATGGCTGAAGGCGCTCCCAAGGGCAGGGCATGACGGCCGGGCACCTGCCTCGTAGAAAGTTGAATCGGGGAGCTGTGGCGGGTGGTACGCCGCGCGCCACAGCCTTTAACTTGGATCCACGCGAGGCGGGTCTGGTTGCTGTATTGCTGATCCTCGCGGCGGTGAGCTGGATCGTTTCTGCCGTGCAAACGGCGGGGATGGACATGGGGCGTTGGACAGATCCGGGGCCGCTCGGCTTCTTCCTCACCACCTGGGTGGTGATGCTCGCGGCGATGATGTTTCCGTCGGTGGCGCCCATGGTGGTTGCCTACGCCAAGATCACCCACCACCGTCGGGAGAGCGGTCGCTATGCCCCGCAGGGTTCCACGGCAGTGTTCGTGGCCGGCTACCTCATCTCCTGGACGATCTTCGGCCTCGCCGCGTACGCGTTCTACGCGATGGTCGCGTCCCTCATCCCCGGATTGTTTTCCTCCGATCCGGGCGGTCGCTACCTGGCGGCGGGCGTGATTTTTGTGGCGGCTCTCTACCAACTCACGCCAGCCAAGAACGTCTCCTTGATGAAATGCCGGACGCCGATGGACTTCATCCTGCGCCGAATCCGCTATGGACGGTTTGGCGCGCTGCGTCTTGGACTCGAGCACGGTGCGTGGTGCGTTGCCTGCTGCTGGGCGCTGATGGTGGCACTCTTCGCGCTCGGCGTGATGAGCGTCGGCTGGATGGCTGTAGTGGGGGCGTTCATTGCCTTGGAGAAGATGCTTCCGTGGAAGCGGATCGCCAACCGATTGGTCGCCGTCGCGCTTGCCCTGATCGCCGTGGCGATCGCCTTTGCGCCCGCGATGGCGCCCGGCGTCGGGATGTAAGTGCGGGGGAAAAATGGGACGGTCTCATTCATAAAAGGAGCCGGAAATGACTGATGGTACTGGACTGATCGGGCGTTTTTACAAAGAAATCATCGAGGGTGGAAATCTCGATCTCATTGATGAGCTGGCAACGGACAACCTGGTGGACCACGAAGAGGCTCTCCCCGGGCAACCGCCTGGGAAGGAAGGCGTCCGGTTCTTCGTCTCCGCCATCCGGACGGCGTTCCCGGACATCAAGGTCAAGACGATAGAGCCGTGGCTGACTGACGGACACTTGGAGGCGTGCCACGTGGTGATGACGGGTACGCACCGCGGTGACATGGCGGGCGTTCCGGCATCAGGCAATAGCGTCGAATTCGGCGGGACCGACATCATCCGCGTCGAGGACGGCAAGGTTGCTGAGCACTGGGGATCCACAGACACCCTCAGCCTCATGCAGCAGATCGGCGCCATTCCGCAATAGCGTCTCCCGCCCGCGCTCCTAGCTGCGGGCGGGAGGCATTCGGAGGTGAGCCGGGAAGTCTGGTCGGCAGCTCGATAAGGCTGTCATGGAACCGGAGATCCCCGTGAAAATTCCGAGCGGAACGTCCCCCGGAGGTGGACTGGGAAGAGGTCTGCGTTCCCGTACCGCACTGCTATTGGCGTTTGCCTTCGCGGTCATGGCCGACCCTGTCTCCTCCGTCGCGTACGCCATCGAAGCGGCTCTGCGCGCCCTGAACGGCGATTTGGCC
Organism: Arthrobacter sp. SE2; assembly: GCF_058244265.1. Lineage (NCBI taxonomy): Bacteria > Bacillati > Actinomycetota > Actinomycetes > Micrococcales > Micrococcaceae > Arthrobacter > Arthrobacter sp. SE2. Next base: position 17,571 of record NZ_JBZAYA010000033.1, read on the forward strand.
TTGCTGGTCCCGGCGATGATCTTGGTGGTGGCCATCGTCGCCTTGGTCATCGTGAACTACCGACAACTCGTCGCGCGCTACCCGAGAGGCGGTGGGGCGCCGGCCGCGGTGGGTGAGGCGTTCGGAGATGGCTGGTCCTTCATCCCCATTGGTGCGCTGGTGGTGGATTTCCTGCTCACCATCGCGATCAGTGTCTCGGCGGGGTCCTCGGCGGTGATCGCTTATTTCCCCGACCTCGCCCCGTGGCGGTTGCTGCTTGGGCTGGGCTTGGTGGTCCTTGTCGGTGCCGCGACCTGGTTCGGACACCTGGGCCGGCTGGTTTTCGCGGCGATGACAATGGCCTTTATCGTCGTTTCCGTTGTCGTCCTTCTCTACGGCTTGGGTGCAGCACCTAAACCGGTCAGCGCGATCGCCAGCGTTTCCGGGCATCCACCGGTCCTTGCCGTGGTGCTTGCGTTCCCGGTCGCCATGGCCATGGCCACCGGTGTGGAAGCGGCGACCTCGGCGGTTGCCCAGCTCGGGCAGCTCGACAGTGACGGGAAGCGACGTTTCGGGCAGCTCACTCTCTGGCTGACTCTCGCCATTGTCGGCACCATCACGCTGGGCCTCGCCTTGGAGGCCGCGCAGCTGCACGTCGGCATTCCGCCGAAAGACAGCACGCAGATCGCCGAACTTGCCCGCCTCGCTGCGCCGGCGCCCGTGTTCGCCGCCTTCCAGCTCGTCACTGCCCTACTGCTGCTTTCAGCGGCTTCCTCGGGTTTCCAGGCGGGACCGGGCCTGCTCAAAGCCTTGGCGCGCCACATCAACCCCCACGGTGAGACCGTCGGCGTCCTTCCGCTCTCCCTGGGCCACACCAACCACCACCACACTCCCTATTGGGGCGTGGCGGTGTTCATCGTCCTGGCCGGTGCCGTGACAGCCATCGCCGGCGGCAACGACCAGGAGCTTGTCCTGTTCTACGCAGTCGCGGTCTTCCTCAGCTTCCTCGGCGGTCTGGTCTCCATGGCGCTCTTGGCCCGCAAGGAACGCCAGCCGGGAGTCTTCATCCTCAATACTGTCGGGGCCCTCGCTGTGGCCTTCACCCTCGTTGCCAATCTCTCCCGCGGGTTCCCCATCGTCAGCCTCGCCGCCGCCCTCGCCGTCGCAGGCCTCCTCTACCGGCTCTGGACCAAAGCAGGACGCCCCCGCGGCATCCGCAATGTAGCCGCGGAAGCAGAAATCGATTGACGCCCGCACCGAGCTAGCTGCCGGCGTCGCTCCCGCCGTCGGCATCGTCGAAGGCTTCGAGCAGCGCCGCGCCCTCCGCGAGGAGGGGTTCGCGATCGGCCGGCTGGGCCACGAGCCGGGTCACGTCGCTCATGAGGGTCTCGATGTATTGCCGCACGACGGCGTGGTGGGCCGCGTCGCCGAACCACACGAGATCACGGCACACGCGCAACAGGGCCTTGACGACGCGAGGCTCGTTCGCGCCGTACCGCCGCACCTGTCCGAGGGCCAGATCCACGAGATAGGCGAAATCGCGGGCCGGTACGTGCAGCCTTATGGTGCCTTGCGCGTCCGCCACCGCCCGCGGCCCGTGCTGCCGCAGCGAGAGGGCGGCAAGGATCGAGGCGAGATGGTCCACCGCCTGGTTCGCGGTGTAGGGGTCGTTGATCGCAGGCGAGAGCGCTTTGGACGCGACGTCGGCGAGTTGCCGGATCCCGAAGGCGACGTCCTGCTCAAGGGTCCGTTCGTAACCGATCAGCACGCTCTGGGCGAGCGCCCGGCGCAGTTCAGTACCGCCGTCGGGGGCTAGAGGACGCACGCGCTCGCCGGTGGTCTCCCATACCCAGGCGAGCGGGGAACCCGCGACGACGTGTCGGCCGATCATGGGCACCATCCGGGCAGTGAGGTCCCGGCTCGCGAGCACCCCGACGAACGCCTCGACATGGAAGGCTTGGACATATCCCGACTGCGGCACCAGCAAAGCGGTGGCGCCGGGCGGCGGGTTTGGCATGCGGATTCCGGGATCACCGGGGACGAAGGACCGCTCGATCACCTTGAGGGTGGCCTTCTCGACGCCCTTCATGACTTGGTCCACCTGGATCGAGTGGGACAGATGGTGGGCGAAGAAAACGAGCATGACCATGCTCACGAACAAGAGCAGGAGTGCCCCGCTCACGGCGAGGCGCGGGTAGTCCTGGGTGCGCTGTCCGGCGGCGATGCCGACCGTGTAGAGGCCCGCCGTGCTGTAGGCGAACGTGGCCACGAAGGCGCTGAGCGTTACCTGGTTGGGGATGTCGCGCAGGAAGTTCCGCAGCAGCCGCGGGCTGAACTGCGTCGACGCGAGCTGCAGTGCCACGACGGTGAGGCCGAGCACGACGGCGATGACCGTCACCATGGTGCTCGCGATCCCGATGAGCAGGTTCCGCGCGTCGTCGGATGTCCCTTGGAAGAGGAGGACCGCGAAAGGTGACGTAGCGTCGAGCTGTACCGCGGAGAGCCCCGCACCCGCGATGATCGCGACAATGACGGCGCAGGTCGGCATCGCCCACAGGGCACTCGCCAGATACTCCCGAACGGCATCACGCCTCACATGTGACACTCTCGACTGACGGTGCTCGCCAGTCAAGGGGAGGCTTGTTGAATGCCCGGGGGACCTTGGACCCTATAACGGCCGCAGTGAGCGGGGACAGACTGGCATATGGCCAACATCTACATTGCTTACGGGACCGTTGAAGGACAGACGGCCCAGATCGCTGAGTATATTGCCGACGTCGCTCGGGGCCACGGCCACGAGGCGCAGACGGCGGACATCAAAAAGTCCGGGGATAACCTGCCGGACGGTTACGACGCCGTCATGGTGGGTGCATCCGTCCATGTGGGCAAGCACGAGGGCTATGTCCGGGACTTTGTACGGAACAACACCGCCGCGCTTCAGCGCCTCCCTTCCGCATTCTTCTCAGTCAGCCTTGCTGCCCAGGGCGATGAAGTGAACGCCGAGGGTTATGTGGAGAGGTTCGAGGCCGAGACGGGGTGGCGTCCGGCCCACGTGGGGCTCTTCAGCGGCGCCCTCCTCTACACCCATTACGGCTTCCTCAAACGCGCCATGATGAAGAAGATCGCCCGCGACAAGGGCAGCCTGGACACGGATACCTCGCGGGACTACGTCTACACCGAGTGGGACGGGGTAAGGCGGTTCACCGAGGACTTCCTGGCTGGATTGGCTGCCCCCGCGGCTTAGGCAGAGGCCGGGGGCCGCCGGAAACCTTGACTTCAAGTTCGGGCTCCACAAAGGTGGAAGGGATCGATCCAAGCGAATTCTTTCGAAACAGGAGATCCAAAAAATGACTCTTCCCACAGGTTTGACTTCAGGCACCTGGTTGCTGGACATGTCCCACAGCGAGATCGGCTTCAGCGTCCGGCACGCCGGCATCAGCAAGGTCCGCGGCCGCTTCACGGATGCGAGTGCCGAGGCCCGCGTGCGCGAGTCCCTGGCTGACGCGTCGCTTCACGCAACCGTCAAGACCGAGAGCTTCGACTCCGGCGATGCCAACCGTGACGGCCACGTCCGCGGCGCCGACTTCTTCGACGTCGAGAAGTTCCCGGAGATGACCTTCCGGGCCACGAGCGTAGAGGGCGACGGCGAGGACTACACTCTCACGGGCGACCTCACCATCCGGGGGATCACCAAGCCGGTGGAGCTGGAAGTTGAGTTCACCGGCGTCGCGGTTGATCCTTTCGGCGCGACCCGCGCCGGGTTCTCCGCCGAAACCGAGATCAGCCGAAAGGACTTCGGGCTGACCTGGAACGCGGCTTTGGAGACCGGCGGTTTCCTAGTGAGTGACAAGGTGAAGATCAACCTCGAGGCTGCCCTCGTGAAGCAAGGCGAGCCCGCAGCCGAGTAGCCGCGGGGCACGGTAGCGGGTTCCGACAGTTGACCCTGCCGGAGCCCGCTCGTCCAGTCGATTGAGGTCTTGTTCGGAGAGTTCGACGGCGAAGCCCCAGGTTCTCGGCCGGGCGTTCGCGCTTCTTGGTGCCGGAAGCGTGGGCGTACCATGGGCCATGGCGCGTTTTGGAATGAAGATGGCATGCACGTTCCTGGCTCTTATCGGACTGTCGCTCGCGGGCATGGCTCCCGCAGCAGCGGCCCCACCGACGCGGACTACGGACTTGGTCGGCAACGATGTTTCCTGGCCACAGTGCGGCAAAACCCTCCCTGCGGGGCAAGCGTTCGCGATCGTGGGCGTGACCGGCGGTCTGGCCAATAACACCAACCCTTGCTTGGCCCAGCAGCTGGTTTGGGCGGCTGACTCAACGGGGGGAACAGCGCAGCCCAAGGTCGCCCTGTACGTGAACACTGCCAACCCAGGACTCGCCGGCTCATGGTGGCCGTCGTCGAACTCCTATGCAGGCACACAGGTCGCCAATCCTTACGGGACGTGCGGCGGCGGGGTCGATCTTGCCTGCTCCTACATGTACGGCTACGCGAAGGCCTATGACGACGCCACTATCCGCGGCGTGAACAACCCCGGGAACTACTTCTGGTGGCTGGACGTGGAAACGGGCAACAGTTGGCAGACCAACACCGGACTGAACAGGGCCGACCTAGAAGGAATGGTCGCCTACTTCACGAGCATCACCTCCGGCACTGCCGATGCAGGTGTCGGGATCTATTCGACGGCCAATCAGTGGGGGACTATCGCCGGAACCGTGCCTGTCAGCAGTCCGCTCGCTGGGCTGCCGAGTTGGCTTGCCGGTGCCAAGACCTTGCGCGGAGCGAAGTCCAATTGTTCTTCGCCTGGCCTTACGCCTGGAAGCCCGGTGTCTGTGACCCAGTACGTGTCCGCCGGACTCGACTACGACTATTCCTGCCCCTGAGCCGGCTCGCTCGCGCTGGCGAGACCGCGGTGGCCGCCAGGTTCCAGGCCAGGCGTTTACGCTTCTTGGAGCCGGCCGCCCGCTCAACTCACGGTGTAGGAGTTGAGCGGGCGGCCGGTGCTGCCATACGTGAGGTCCAGAACGAGAAGGCCTTTTTGCTCCAGGACACTGAGGTAACGCTGAGCCGTCGGGCGGCTGACACCTAGCTGCCCGGCGATCTCAGCGGCGCTGATGGGACCCCCGGCGGCGCGGACGGCGTCGAACGCTTTTTGCATGGTGGGCTGCAGGCGAGGGGCCGGGGCCGCGGGCCTGACCCCCGCAGAGCGCGCGTTGTAGAGGCTATCAATAGTTGCCTGGTCGGCAGTTGAAGCGGAATCCAGCTCCTGCCGCCAGTTCCGATAAGCCTCCAACTGCGTTCGGAGCCGGTCAAAGCTGAATGGCTTGACCATGTAGTAGACCGCGCCGCTGGTCATCGCTGACTTGACCGTGGCCAGGTCCTGCGCAGCGGTGATGACGATGCAATCGACGTCGGTTCCGGCCGCCTGCAGGGACCGCAGCATCGAGATCCCGTCCTCGTCCGGAAGGTGTACATCCAGCAAGAGCAAGTCCGGGTTGAGGCTCTCGATTGCCTCCCGCGCGGCCGCGGCGCTGTAGACCTGACCGACGCATTCGAAACCGTCAACCCTCGCCACGCGGGCAGCGTGGATTCCGGCGACCCGGAAATCGTCGTCGACCACCAATGTCCTAATCAACGTCTGCGCTCCTGTCCTTGTCCGCAACGGTGCGGGCATTTTTCCTGTAGTTGAAGCGGCAGCAGAAAACGCACAAAACGTGCACTTTTGCGGCTAAGGCGCACAACTTACTGAAGACTTCTGGCCCGGATGATCCCTTCCTAAGCTTTACATAGTTTCAGTGATCCACATCACGAATTCGTCGGACTCCCAAGGAAGGGATCCGGGCGACGGCGCAAGCTGCCGCTGGATAAAGAACGGAAAGACAGAGAGGTCTTAGCGTTATGAATGCTATCCACCCCAATCGGCCGCCCGGGGCCCCCGAGAGGGCCGAGGATGCCGCGGGCATCGACATCGCCGGGTTGACCAAGCGTTACCTGACACCCAAGGGCGAGACATTCACTGCTATCCGCGATGTGACGCTCAGGGTCGAACCCGGCCAGTTCTGCGCGATCGTCGGACCGACGGGCTGCGGCAAGTCCACCACCCTGGCCCAGGTTTCCGGACTGGAGCGGCCAAGCGCCGGCTCGGTGAGGGTCCACGATCAGCTCGTTGACGGCATCACCAACGGCGTCAGCTACATGTTCCAGGCCGACGCGCTCTTCCCCTGGAAGACCGTTCTCGGAAACGTCCTGATCGGCCCGGTCCTGCTCGGAACCCCCAAGAAGGAAGCCACCTTGCTCGCAAGGGACTGGCTGCGCCGCGTGGGCCTGGCCGGCTTCGAGGACCGGTATCCGCACCAGTTGTCCGGCGGCATGCGCAAGCGCGTCGCCATGGCGGCGGCGCTGATCAACAACCCCCGGATCCTCTTGATGGATGAGCCGTTCGGCGCCCTCGACGTGCAGACCAAGGCCATCATGCAGAACGAGCTGCTGCAGCTCTGGGAGGAACTGCGCCCCTCTGTCCTGTTCATCACACACGACCTCGACGAGGCAGTGGCCCTGGCCGACAAGGTGGTCATCATGACCAGCAGCCCGGGAACGATCAAGGATGTCTTTGACATCGATCTGCCCAGGCCGCGTGGCGATGTCCAGAAGATCCGGCACGAGGAGCGATTCCTGGAGCTGCAGGGCCAGATCTGGGAGTCCTTGAAGGACGAAGTCACCCGCGCCTACAAGCAATCGGCGGGTGCAGCAGCATGACAACCACAATCAGTAGAGGTGCTCCCGTGCAAGAGCAAGATCAAGCACAAGTGCAAGCGAGTGAGCTTAAGCTTTCCGCCCGCCGTACCATGAACCGCCGCACCACCTGGGTCTGGGCCGGGCGGGCCATCCTCGCGGTCATCGTGATCGGTGGCTGGCAGTGGTTCACGACCGAGGGCTGGGTGGACAAGTTCTTCTTCGGCCAGCCGACCGAAATCTGGAACAGCCTCGTCAAGCTCTTCACCGAGGGCACGGCCTTCGGCACCATCTGGGAGAACCTCGGGGTCACCATGCAGGAGGCGATCTACGGCTTCGCGCTCGGCACCCTCGTCGGCGTCGTGCTCGGGCTCCTCCTGGGCTCGAACAAGTATCTCTCGGCAGTCGTCGGCCCGTACATCCGCATCGTGAACTCCATCCCCAGAATCGTGCTCGGCTCGATCTTCATCGTGGCGTTCGGCCTCGGAGTCTTCCCGAAGGTGCTGCTCGCAGCGGTCCTGGTCTTCTTCGTCGTCTTCTTCAACGCCTTCCAGGGCGTCCGCGAGGTGGATCAGAACCTGGTCGGAAACGTGCGGGTCCTGGGCGCCTCGCCGCTTCAGGTAGCGATCCACGTGACGATTCCGTCGGCAATGACCTGGATCATCGCGAGCCTGCACACGGCGTTCGGTTTCGCGATCATCGGTGCGCTTGTCGCTGAAGTGCTCGGAGCCCAGCAGGGAATCGGCCTGATCATCAGCCAGGCACAGGGAACCTTCGATCCCAACACCGTCTTCGCCTGCATGGTGATCATCGCCGTCATCACGCTCGGCGCCGAAGCCCTCATCACCCTGCTCGAACACAAGCTGCTCAAATGGCGGCCGCCGAACCGTTCCGAAGCCCAGGCGATCTGACGCCCGCCGTCTTCCATTCCACTTACCCAACGCTCGAATCCTCAAAATAGAAGGAAAAGCACAACCATGATGAAGAACAAGATCTACGCCGTCGGCGCTGCCGGAGTGATCGCCCTCAGCCTGGCCGCCTGCGGCACCGGCTCCGGGAGCGGCGGGGGCAGCACCGCAAGCGGCAGCGCTTCCGCGGAAACCGCCTCGATGCCCACCGTGAAGATGATGGTCGGCGGCATCGACAAGCAGATCTACCTGCCCTACCAGCTCGCGCAGCAGCTCGGCTTCTACCAGAAGTACGGCGTCAAGATGGAGCTTTCCACCGAGTCCCAGGGTGGCGTTGGCGCCGAAGACGCGATGGCATCCGGGCAGGTGGACATGGCCGGTGCGTGGTACGTCCACACCGTCGACTTCCAGTCCAAGGGCAAGAACGTCATCAACCTCGTGCAGCTCTCGAGTGCACCGGGCGAACGCATCATGTGCAGCCCCAAGGCGAACGTGAAGACGGGCGCAGACCTCAAGGGCAAGACCGTCGGCGTCACCGACCTCGGCTCGGGAACCGATGAGCTCACGCAGTTCATCGCTGCGAAGGCCGGCCTCGCGAAGAGCGATTACCACACGATCGCCGTCGGCGCCGGTGCAACCGCAATCGCGGCGATCCAGCGCGGGTCCGCTGACTGCGTCATGACCACCCAGCCGACCGTTGGCGCCCTTGAGAACAAGAACCTCGCCGTTTCCGCGATCGACCTCGCCACCTCTGACGGAGCCAAGGCAGCACTTGGCGGCACCCTGCCGTCGGCCGGTCTTCTTGCCCAGTCGGACTGGGTCAAGACCCACGAGGACGCAGCCCAGAAGGTCGTCAACGCCCTTGTGGACACGATGCACTGGATCAGCACCCACTCCGCCCAGGAGATCGCGGACAAGCTGCCCCAGTCCTACGTCCAGAACAGCACCATCTCCAAGGATCAGTACGTCGCCGCCCTGAACCAGGACAAGGGTCAGTTCCTCCCGGACGGCCTCATGCCTGCAGGTGGCCCCAAGACGATCTTCGACGAGGAGAAGACCATCGGCGTTGACACCTCCAAGGTCAACATCGCTGACACGTTCACCCAGAAGTACGCCCAGGCCGCGCTCAAGCTCGAAGGCTACACCAGCACGACCACCCCTGCCGGCAACGACGGCTAGTCGCTTTTCCGCTTAGTTAGACCCCTGACGATCGGCCTGCGTGGTTCTCCACGCAGGCCGATTGTTTTATTTGTGGGTACTTTTAGGGATGCTTTGAAAAGTTCGACGGCGGTGGCGCCGCCGTGGAGCTACGTCCGGGGCGTCAGAGCTGCCGCGTACTGCTTCGATCCCTCGTCAGAGCCTCCCGCACTCGTCCGAACGGAGCCGCGGGAACGGCCCCGGACCTCAAAATTGATAGTGAGCTATTGATTTTTCCCATCAGTCTCAACTAGTGTCTGACCACCACCGATGATGAAACGAGAAAATCTCGCTCCGTCGGCAGACTTTTGGGGGAATTCGTCATGCCTAATGGGGCCCTTCGCAGATGAGCGTGGTTAGGGCCGTCTGACGCCTAGGGCAGGAGCG
>NZ_JBZAYA010000034.1:0-25816 GCF_058244265.1 Arthrobacter sp. SE2
CTGACCCGGGAACGCGACGATTGGTGAACTGAGTCTGCGACAAGCGAATAGTGACAGCGGCCAAAGCACTTTGGCGCTAATGTCCAGGGCATGAGTGGCCTTGAGCAACGGGTACTTCGCGGCCCCGCTAACGAGCTCCAGGAGACGGTACCGCGAATCCGGGCCACACCCTGGGCATCCTTGGCTAGGTTTTCCATTCCGACGGCCCCCTGCTCCTCGGCGGAAACGCCTTCCATGTGGTGTCGGCGAAGGGCCTTGAAGACCTTGCATCCCAGCCGTTCGCCAATGCCGGCGAATTCCGCTGAGGGGGACGGCCAGGAAACCAGACCGCGGTTACCGCCGGGCATGTTGCCGGCACTGAAGTTCAGACGGGTCAGCCGGATGCCGGCGGCGACAATGGCGGTTTCAAATCGGGCGACGCCGAAGTCCGTGGGGACCGAATATCCAAGCGGCCACCAGAGCTCGACGGCGTCAAAGCCGCGCCTTGGCCGCGGCCGGACGCTCAAGCACGGGCATCGATATACGGCAAAACGACGGCGTCTACGTCCTCGACGTCTCTGTTCTCTCTGTCGAGGCTCTTGATATTCGGGGGCGGTGAAGGGTCATTTCTCGTTCAGCCAGTTGTCCTCCAGAAAATCCGGGCTGACGTAGCCCTTGGACAGCTGTTCACGGTGCCATGCATCCTGCAGTTCCTCAGGGAGCGCGCGATACTCTCGCCATAACAGACCAATCGCCACAGCGGCATACAGTTGATAGTCAATGATCCGTTGCAGTGCATCAGGATCATTCAACAGCAGCCGAGCCTCCGGATCCGTCAATGTTCGCCCTGAGAGCGCCGCGAAGTCCTCAAAGGCGCCGCTTTCCGTGAGGCCGATCTGTTCCAGGCTCGGTCGCCCTTCCGGTCGTCCGTCAACGTGGGTCACCAATTGGTCGTATAAGTCCAACCATCCGGACCGTTCGGGCTCATCCAGCCACATGGCCGCGTAGAACAGCATGAGGGCGTGGTGTCGGATCATGCTGTAGTTCCCCTGGACCGTGCCCAGCTGAATCTGGAGAACGTCGTTAGTCAAAGCCATTTCGGCCCGACTCATACCACTCAACAAGCTCCGGAGCTCGGGACGCAATTCGAAGACAGGCCCATAGGCGAGGTCCAGCAATTGCAGAAAAAACGTTGCGTCGGGAAGGTGGTTCACTACCCGTGGGTCGCCGCTGCTATCGAGCCAAGCCAGCATGAAATTCCCGTATAGCCGGTCACTCTCCCTTTCGACAACTCGGGGAATAACGGTGGCTGGGTCCGCCAACGGCCCAGCCAGTTCAAGCAGAGGGAGCGAGAGACGCCGACCCTTGTTAACCCAGGTGGACGCGAGCTCAGCCGTGATTTGGGTTGGGTGCTTCCAGCCCCCGTCTTCGAGATTGTCCTCGCAGACCACGTCGGAATGCCTGTTCATTTGAATCCTTTCTATCCTGGACGGTGACAATAATTCAGCGGATGCTGCCAGGACGTAGAAGCCGTCGGAGGCCATGGTGCTAGCTACGCCCGGCATCACGTGCTTATTGCCCAGATGGTTCGCGCGACGAGTCCTCAACCCACGAGCAGCACGGCCGGCCCGCCATCGGTGGTAGCCAGCTTTTAAAGCGGCTATTTGGTCTGGGGCCGGCGCTTGGGCGCCGGCGGGACGTGCGCTACAGCACTGGGCGCTGTGACGAGTTTCCTTTCGGTAAGTGCGCTGACGGCATCAGGATTGGCGCAAGACTGCCCGCATCCCGCGGAGGGGGCCGGGGTAACTTCGTTGGGATTCGCCAAAGGCGGCTCAATAATTGCTCTCCGCATGGAGGAACCCTGCTCTCAGCGCACCCGGATGGTCTTAGGCCTGGAGGGCTTTGGCCCAGAGGTTGATGTCGGATTCGACGGCGAATTCGTCGATCCTTTCGAGCTCATCGCTGGTGAAGTCCGGGCCCGATGCTGCCGCCAGATTGTCTTCGAGTTGTCGGACGCTGCTGGCACCGATCAGGGCCGACGTGACCGGGATTCCCTTGTTCTGTGGGCGCAGCACCCAGGCTATGGCCATCTGGGCGAGAGTCTGCCCGCGCTGGGCCGCGATCTCATTGAGGCCCCGGATCCGGGCCAGGTTCTCCTCGGAGAGTTGGGTGTCCACCAGCGACTTGCCTGCGGCCGCGCGTGAGTCCTCCGGGATGCCGTGCAGGTACCGGGTGGTCAGCAATCCTTGCGCAAGGGGCGAGAACGCGATGGCGCCTGCGCCCACCTGCTCAAGGGTCTGGAACAAGTTGGGGATGCCGTGTTCGGTCCAACGGTTGAGCATTGAGTACGAGGGCTGGTGGATCAGCAACGGTGTTCCAAGGCCCTCGAGGATGGCAGCTGCCTCGAGTGTCTTTTCGGGGGAGTAGGAGGAAATGCCGGCGTACAGCGCCCTGCCCGATCGGACCGCGGTGTCGAGTGCTCCCATGGTCTCCTCGAGGGGCGTGTCCGGGTCCGGGCGGTGGCTGTAGAAGATGTCCACGTAGTCCAGGCCCATACGTTCAAGGGACTGGTCCAGGCTCGAGAGCAGGTATTTCCTGGATCCCCATTCCCCGTACGGGCCGGGCCACATGCGGTATCCGGCTTTGGTGGAGATGACTAGCTCGTCGCGGTACGGCTTGAAGTCGTCTTTGAAATGCCGGCCGAAATTGGTTTCTGCACTGCCGCTGGGCGGACCGTAGTTATTGGCCAGATCGAAGTGCGTGACGCCGAGGTCGAAAGCCCGCCGAAGGATGGCCCGTTGTGTCTCGAAGGGCTTGTCGTCGCCGAAGTTGTGCCAGAGGCCCAGTGAGACCGCCGGAAGTTTCAGACCGCTCCGTCCGACCCTTCGGTAGGGCATGGAGTCATAACGGTCCTGCGCGGAGGCGTAGATCATGGTTCAGTTTCCTTCGGTCGCTGTCTTGTTCTTGCGGTTCTTGTTTGTCGTTTCGTGGGTGCAAGCGACGTCGGAGGCTTCTTCCAGAACCATGAGACCGATCCCGTCCCCAGCGTGTACCATCCGACGCCCGCGGCCCCCGTCGAGCCACACCCAGGCGGTAGTCCCATCTGCCGAGACCATGTCCAGCCAGCCTCTGGCAATCGTGCGGCCCCGGCTGATGAGGCCAACGTAGTTGCCCACCAACAGCTGCACCAGCAGCGAGGAGCCTAGGACCTCGATCCCGCCAAATACCCGGACATGGCGTTCCTCCCAATCGCCGCGCTCTCGGGTTTCGTATTTGACTTTCCTGGTGCTGTTCCGGGCATTCGAAACGGTACTGACCGAGTCGCCCGCTACGGCGGCGACGTCGCTCGTGCCAGACATCATCATCCTTGGTTCCTAGATTTAGCTTCGCGTTGTGGGAAATGGGGGAGTTCCAGGGCGGACAAACAGCTTGCACGTCATTGACGGACGTGTTGAGCCGATGGACTCGATGGCCTTGCTTCCGTGCTGATTGGTCGGCGCGAGCTGGCCGCCCTCAACAGCTTAAGTCCCGTGCGATCACCCGGAATGCGATGATCGTGGCCCTCTCGAACCTAGGATCGCCAGCCCCACCGAAGCGCTTTCGCCCAAACCCGGTGAAACTGTTCACTTCACACGTCTTGTCAAGAAGAAGGAACTTCGACGGCGGTCTGTGGCGTTCGCGCGACGCCAAAGGTGACGGTGCAGCAGCGGCCTGCGTTAAAGGGCGTGGGGAGGGTGGATGTGTTCGGGTTTGGCGATGCGGTCGAGGTGTAGCCGCAAGACTCGGAAGCGAATTCGAAACCATTCCACCGCCCACCCGGGTGGCTAGCCCTCCCCCGAATAGTCCACCCGGCCGGGTAGTAGCCAGCCACACCGCATCAGGAACGAAACTGAGGTCAGGCCTCAATGTGTCATTAATCACAAACACCTGTTGAGGAATACGCCGCTGGTGTCACCGCGCCTCAATATACAAAGGAGTATCAATGGAACGGCTCATTAACATCGACAACGGTGGAACGCTGACCGATATTTGTGTCTGGGACGGTGAGAATTTTTCGTTCACCAAGACGCTCACCACACCTTTCGACCTCTCCCAGTGTCTCTTCGACGGCATAGCCAAGGCTTCCAAGGACATCTTCGGTGAAGAAGATCTTCCGGGACTTTTGCACTCCACGCGCCACATCCGGTATTCCACCACCCAAGGCACCAACGCACTTGTCGAGCGCAAGGGGCCACGGATCGGCATCCTCACAGACAGCCTCGCCCTGGCCGAAGAACTTCGCAAGGGCGACGCAGCAGCGGAGCTGTTCGACGACCTTGTCGGTACACGCATAGCAGTTGTCAACGCCGAACGGGAGATGGAGGAGCTATCGCAGGAGATCGTCAAGCAGGTCAACCGGATGACGACCGACGGTGCGGCCAGGCTTGTCATCGCAATGGCGGACAGGGAGAAGGAAAGGGCCGTTAAGGGCATTCTGCTGCGGAAGTTCCCCCGTCACTTGCTGGGTTCGGTACCCATTCTTTTCTCTTGGGAATTCACGCCCGACGCCGTCCAGGGGCGCCGCGTATGGTCCGGAATCATCAATTCATTCTTACACCCCACCATGGAGCGGTTCCTGTACAGCGCCGAGCACCGGCTACGCGACCATAAGGTCAAGAACCCGCTCCTGATCTACCGCAACGACGGAGCTTCTTCCCGGGTGGCTAAATCTGTGGCGTTGAAGACCTACTCTTCCGGGCCTCGCGGTGGACTGGAAGGAACAAAAGCCCTGTCTGAGGCCTATGGACTTGCGCATGTGCTGATGATCGACGTCGGCGGGACAACCACTGATGTCGGCTCGGTGAAGAACTCAACCATCTCGACGGACCGCCGGGGATCCATTCAGGGCATTCCGGTTTCCTTTGAGATGAGCAACGTCCACTCGAGCGGCGTCGGCGGCAGCTCTGTCATCGGACTCCGCGACGGCATCATCACCGTCGGCCCCGAGAGCGTCGGGGCTGCACCGGGCCCCGCGTGTTTCGGCTTCGGCGGCAAGCAAGCCACCATCACGGACGTAAACCTTCTCCTGGGGGTCCTGGATCCGGACACCTACCTCGACGGAGGATTCGTCCTCGATGCCGAGCGGTCGCGTGCGGTCATCACCGAAGTCATCGCAGACCCTCTCGGGATAACCCTGAATGAGGCGCTGATTCGCATGGAGGCCGCCTACTTCGAACGCATGTCGCAGTCCTTTGCCAACGACGTCGAGGATGCGGACGCTACAACGGTTGCCGCGTTCGGAGGTGCAGGCCCGATGAGCGCCTGCGGCTCGGCACGGATCGCCGGCGTCCGCCGAGTGCTCGTGCCCGAAATGGCTGCTGTCTTCTCGGCCTTCGGAATCGGCTTCTCCGACATTGCGCAGACCTACGAGGCCAACGTGGCCGGAATGGACGCCGAAGAATTCGGTGCAAGCAAAGCGGCGCTGCTGGCCCGGGCGACCCGGGACATGTTCCAGGAGGGCCATGAAATCGACGAATGTCGGCTCGAATGGAACGTGGTGCTTGAAGACGCCGAAGGCCAGCTGATTTCGGAGCTCCCATACTTGGATTCCGATCCCCAGCCCGGCACCCGCGAACACAACACCTTGCTGACCCTGACCGCCCGCTACGAACTGCCGCACGCGTCGATCAGACGAGCCGAATCAATCGCGAGGATGCCCGCCGTCGCCACCTCTACCCGAAACGTCCGCTCCGCCGTGGACCAGGTCGATGAGGTCCCGGTATTCGAGCTGAAACGCCAAACAGCCGGTGCGTCGGCCGAGGGTCCGGCAATCGTGGAGGGCCCCTATTTCACGGCCCGGGTGCCGCACGGCTGGACCTTCGACGTGACGGTCTCCGGTGACCTCATGCTTACAGACACCATCCAGAAGTGACCACCACACAACCATCATTAAGAAAACAGGTGAGACAAGTCATGCGGATTCCAATGACGGAATATCTGATCATCGATCTCGACACGGAGCGGTGGACCTGCCGGGTCTGCAGCCATGACCTCGGCGACGCCCGGGGCAATTACAAGGAGGGAACCCTGGTTTACGACCGGGACCCGAGAGAAATCCATCAGTCGATTCTTGATCCGGAAAGGTACGAGTTCACCTTCGCTCCGGACCCCGCTTTCTGCAGGATTCTCGAGTTTTACTGCCCGGGTTGCGGGACGCAGCTCGAAACGGAGTATGTACCGCCGGGACACCCGCCGACCGTGGACATGCTCTGGGATATCGACTCGCTCCGCGAACAGTGGACGAAACGTGGAACCAACCCGGAGACCGTCATCAACTACGGACCCGGCGAAGAGGCCGTTGCAGACTTCAGCCCGGCCCTTGGTTCGTACAACAGTCTGTCCCCGTTCGCCCGTCACTCGCACAGCTAAGGAAACCACTGGTCATGAAACGAATTTCCGTTGACATCGGCGGTACATTTACCGACTGCTTTTTCGCTTGGGACGGCCTGTACGTTGAAGCGAAGGCGCTGACAACACACCACAACCTGGCCCAAGGCTTCAATGAAGCACTCGACCTCGCCTGCTCGCGCGCTGGACTCGACCGCGATCTCGTTCTGGCCGAAGTCGATTCAGTCCGCTATGCAACAACCCTCGGCACGAATGCACTTATTGAAGGGAAGGGCCCGAGGGTAGGCGCACTCGTGACCCACGGGTTCGAGGACACCATCCCGCTCTCCCGGGGCCGTGGCTACGGCGAAGGGCTGGACCCTTCCAAGCAGCAAAATATGCCGGATGCCACCCGCCCGGATCCGCTCGTGCCCCGCAGCCTGATCCGCTCGGTCAAGGAACGAATCAACTCGGCCGGCAAGGTTGTCGTGTCCCTGATGGAAGACGACGTCCGCACGCAGGTTCGCGAACTTGTGGACAACGGGGCAGAAGCGATCGTCGTCTCCCTGGTCAATTCGACAGAAAATCCCGTCCACGAGCAGCAGATCCTCGACATCATCCTGGACGAGTATCCGGCCCACGAACTCGGGGCTATTCCCGTTCTATTGGGAAGCCAGGTGTCCGGCCGAAAGGGCGAATATGTGCGGGCAACGTCCACTATTGTCGACGCCTTTCTGCACGAAATCATGTTCCACGCACTCGGGCAGTTGTCCAACAACCTCCGGGGTTCCGGGTATGACAAACCCATGCTTGTCATCCACAACTCAGGCGGCATGGCACAGTCGAATTCCACCGACGCACTACAGACCATCCACTCCGGACCCATCGCCGGAGTAGGCGCTGCCCAGCACCTGGCCGACAGCACGGGGCTGGGAAATGTCATCTCCACAGACATGGGCGGCACCTCCTTCGACATCGGGCTCGTCCCCGAGGGAGGAGTCAAGCACTACGACTTCCAGCCGACCATCGGACGCTGGCTTGTCTCCGTTCCGATGATTCACCTGTTGACCCTGGGTGCAGGAGGTGGATCGATAGCAAGCTACGACCGCATTCACCACTCAGTGCAGATCGGGCCGGAATCAGCTGGCTCGGACCCCGGTCCGGCATGCTACGACCGTGGCGGCCTCCGCCCGACGGTCACCGACGCGGACTTGGTCCTCGGATACCTTGATCCGGACAACTACGCCAACGGCTACATCAAGCTGAACAAGAAGCGCTCCATCTACGCCATTGATGAGGTCCTCTCCGATGAACTGAACATGGACACTGTTGAGGTCGCCAAGATCGTCAAGAACGCCGTCGACGAGCAGATGGCCATCGGCATGTCGAAGGAGTTGCGCGTCAGGGGCTATCTTCCGGAGGACTTCACCATGCTGGCCTATGGCGGTAACGGTCCGCTGCATGCGTGCGGCATCGCCGACCACGCAGGTATACGCAAGATTCTCGCCCCGCCGTTCTCCTCGGTCTTCTCAGCCTGCGGAGCCGGCAACATGAAACCCCTCCATATCCACGAGCGGGGCTCACATGTCGTCCTGTACAACCCAACGGACCGTAGCCTCTACAAGAACTATGGCGAACTGAACCGTGTCATCCAGGAGCTCGAAGCAAAGGGCAGGGAAGACCTCGTTCGTCAGGGTTACAACCCCGTCGACATCCGCCACAGCCTGGAGATGGACCTGCGTTACGGTAACCAGCTGGTGACCACAGCGGTCGTCTTCGACATCAACCGCGTGAATGGCGTGGCCGATGTGCTCCACCTGATCCGTACCTTCTCCGACATCTACGGTCAGCGCTACGGTGCTGGCAGCCAGGCTCCCGAGGCCGGGATCAGGGCGCAGACCGTGCGGGTCTCGTCCTATGTGGAGGGTGACGTGGTCAAGTTTGACTCGATCGACTCCGGACATGACAGAACCATGCCGTCCCCGATCGGCACAAGGCAGGTCCACTTCGTGAAGATCGACGGAGCCGTCGATACGCCCGTCTATGATGCCGAGGCGTTGCACCATCAGCACGTCATCCACGGCCCGGCAATCGTGACGACCGAAAACACCACCTATCTCGTCGAGCCGACCTGGCGCCTGGAGCCGACATCCCAAGGCGCCGTGTGGTTCCTCAAGGACTGATCCGTGCCCTGCGGATCCTCCACCTACCTTCCCGCTACTCCCATTGAAGGAGCTAGATAGCAATGACGCTTACAGCAAATGAAAACAGCACTACCGGTGGAGCCGCCGCCCAGCCGCTGACCGCCCAGGAACAGCAGTGGGTGGACCAGTTCATGGACGAAACCACCCTCTTCCTCGGCCCGGACCCGGCCATCATGCGCAGCCACCAGATCACCTCCCGCTCGGCCTACGAAGAGGAGTGCATTGCCAAGGGCGTGGACCCCATCCAGGTCGACCGCATCCGCAAACGGCTTGCCGGTGCCCTCGACGAAGGCTACGAAATGTGCGAGGCCATGGGTGCCGCTCCCGGTGCCAAATGGGGGGACCTGACGACAGCCATTTACACGGCCGAAGGGGACGTCACCTACCTGTCCTGCCACGGAGTTATCGCGTTCTCCGCGATCCTGCATCACCCGATCCGCTACATCATGAAGTATTGGAAGGACGAGCCGACCGTTGGGATCAATCCCGGCGACGGATTCATCCACAATGATGCCCGGTACGGAAACGTCCACAACACGGACCAATCGATGATCACACCGATCATGCGCGACGGCCAGATCATCGCGTGGGTCGCGGCGACGATCCATGAAGGTGAGAACGGCGCCTGCGAGCCAGGCGGAATGCCGTCGGGCTCGGAGACCCCGTTCGATGACGGACTGCGGATGTCCCCATTCAAAATCGTTGAGAAAGGCGAACTTCGCCGGGATTTGCTGACATTCCTACAGCACTCGGTCCGCGACCCCAAACTGCAGTTGGCAGACCTCAAGGTCAAGATCGGTGCCGTTCAGCGAATCCAGGAACGCGTTGACAGCATCATCGAGGAAGTGGGGGTCGAGACGTTCGTAGCGGCGCTGCGAGTCACAGTCGAGGACGTGGAGCAGGAAGTCAAACGCCGCATCAGCGAGCTCCCCGACGGAACCGTGTCCTTCAACCAGTTCATGGACTCCACGCTCAAAGAAAACATCCTGATCAAGCTTGCCTGCAAGGTGACGGTCAAGGGCGACAAGATGACCGTGGACCTGAGGGGAACCGGTCCGGAAATCCTCAACCGGGCCATCAACTCCCCGCTGTGTTCAGTCAAGTCAATGATGATGCAAGCGATCCTTGCGTTCTGGTGGCCGGACCTGCCGCGGTGTACTTCGGCGATGTCGCCCATCGACATCATCTCGGATGAACATACCTGGGCCGACGCCGGTTACGATGCGCCGATGGGTCAGTCGCTGCAGGCCTCGTTCCGCGCGTTCTCGGCCCTGCAGACCGCCTTCGCCAAGATGCAGTTCTCCAACCCGGAGAAGTTCTCAAACGTCCTGGCTCCGTGGTTCAACCAGATCAACACCTTCCTCTGGGGAGGTCTGACCCAGCATGGGGACCAGGTGGGCAACCTGTGTGCAGACCTTAACGGTATGGGCGGCGGGGCCAAGGCGTTCCGAGATGGTGAAGATGCCGTCTCCCCACTGTTCTGCGCCATGGCTGACACCGCTGAACAGGAAGTCATGGAGGAGGAGGTTCCCTTCATGCAATTGGTCAGTAAGCGGATCGTCCGCGACAACCAGGGTTTCGGCAAGAATAGCGGCGGTATGGGCTACGAGATGATTGTCGCCGCTGAAGGAACGCCGATGTGGGGCTTCATGACGGTTGCTTCGGGGTCCAAGTTCTCCTCCATCACTGGGATGTTCGGCGGTTATGGTTGCAGCACAAACCCGCTTGCCATGGTCAAAGGCATCAACATCTACGACATCATCCGCAAGGATTCCAGCAAGTTCGATTTGTCCATGGAACGGATCATGAACGAGCAGCCCTACAAGGGCGGCAAATACAGCACTGCCCATATGGGCCTGCAGTTCGATGTCGCAAAGGACGGCGAGCTCTACATGATCGCCCAGGGCTCCGGAGGTGGTTACGGCGATGTTCTGGAACGCGACCCAGAATCGGTCGCCAAGGATCTGGAGCTCGGGCGCATTTCAGCGAAGGTGGCCACCAGCATCTACGGCGTCGTCTGGGATCCTGACACCTTTGTGGTGGACCACGAGGCAACCACGCAGTTGCGTCATGACTCGCGGCAAGCACGGATCGCCCGCGGCAAGCCGTACAAGGAGTTCCTTAAGGGCTATGTGAAGGCCGAGCCTCCGAAGGATCTGCTCTACTACGGGTCCTGGGGCGACGACACGGAGGAGCTCACCGCCACCCACTTCACCAGCAACGGCCCGGAACGGGTCAAAGCGACCATCGACAAATTGCCACTGATCATGCTTCCGGACCGCCGGGAAGTGAAGATCACCGAACTGGAGGAGAGAATTCGCGAACTGGAAATGAAGCACGGAGAAGTCGTCCAGCGCAAGTCCTAGCCCTCCAACGTAGATCCTGATTCGGGACCAACGCATTCAAAATCCCCTTCAGCGCCGCATCCTCCGGAATCCAGGACGGTGCGGCGCTGAAGGCCTGTAACAGCCAAAGTTCGGAGAAAGACGTCATGACCACTTCCACTGCCGCCACACTTGCAAACGTTGTTGCCTCCCCTCCCTCGGGGCGGGCGAAGGCCGTGGTGTTTGATCACCATGAGTACGCAGCATCCGTGATTCTTCGCGGCCATGCCGTGCCCTGGGACAACGCCACCGCTTACGCGGCTTTCTTCTCTCAGGCACAAGGGCTGCTCAGGCCGGACATCGCCATGTTGGACTTGAAGCGACTCTACGATCATCTCACAGCCGGAAATACCGGGCTCGAGACCGCAATGGCGGCTAGATCCCGGACGGGGTACGCGCTTCGGACTTTGTTGGCAGACAATGACACAAACAAGGCGGTCCTTGAATTCGCCACGGTGTTCGCTCAGACGGCACGCCAGCCGGTGGTCCTGCGCATCCCCTCGCCGAGGGAATGGCTCATCGCCACACACCGTTTCGGCGGCGCTGACAACCTGAGCGAGCTGGTCGCGGACGACGCTGAAAACGCCTCGATGTATGTCAGTGACTGGCTACGCGCCTTCGCCGCACTGCCCGTCGCCGGCTTGTTGCTGGATAACCGCGCGCCTAACGAAGGCCCCGGACGCGTGCCCGTTGCGCTGGAGGCCTATACACCGATCGCCAACGTGACTAGCAACTATCGGTGGACGCTAGGGCAGTTGGACGACGAGAAAGTGCACCTGCAAGCCGACACTGCGGTGGGCGGGTATGTCCCTGGAAGCTTTTGGCTGGATCCTGATGTAGAACTTCCGTCCGCAGACTTTTACCTGGCAGAGATACCAAGCGCAGCACGACCGGAAGACGTGCTGTTGCGGCTTGATGCCCTGAGGTGACCGGCCGCAGTCATGACCGGCCGTGCAGTTCAAGCTTGCTTCAGCAAATGCCTGCGGCGCGCCTCATCCACACAGGCCTGACGGCCGCTTACGCCGAGGCTACTGAAAAGGTTCTTCAAGTACCACTTCACCGTGTTGATCCCCAGATGAAGCTCCTGGGCAATTTCGCGATTGGATCGACCCTTGTCGATAAGCAGCAGAATGGTCTGTTCGCGTTGCGACAAGGCCGGTTCCGGGACAGAGGCGCGTCGGGGTCCCACGTGCTGCTGCCGACCCCCGCTTAGGACGCGGGAGGTGCCCCGGTTGACTGCAGTATTTAGATCCAGCCGAATCAGGAGACTGAGAAACGACCCGAGATTTGGGTGGTAGTCGTAGTTGGGCGGACCCAGCCTTAGCTCCTCAGAGATGCTATGCACGAGTTCGGAACAGGCAACGCCGCCGTCCAGCACTGGCCGGACAAGGCCCAACCGGCAACATGTGTTCAGGGCTGGCAGAAGGGTCTCTTCCGCCTCGCTATGAAGACCTGCCAGCTGGAGTGCTGAGGCCAACAGTATGCGGGCGTGTAGTTCCGCACGCGGGCCGGTGTAGGCCGCCGCCCGTCCCAGCAGATACCTGGCCTTTTCTACTGTGGACAGGTGCTCAGAAGTAGTTGCACCAACAGTTCCACCATTGCCCATTTCTGACTGGATCTGGGCAGCAAGGAAAATCTCGTAGGTGGTTTCGTCCAGACCCTCCAGCCTTTGCACCGCATTGCCGTGCATTGGGGGAAATCCTGCGGCACCGCGTGGTTGGAAGGGGCCAGGTTTGATGCCCAGCCGCACGCGTTCAAGGGTGATGACGAGTTTAAGCCTCGAAAGTCCCAGACTATCCGCTACGGAGTCGCCTTCGTCCAGTATCTCGGCGGCCTTAGACGAGTCTCCACGAAGGTCCTTGATTCTGGCGAGAGTCGAAAAGGTGGAAATCATGAAGTCTACGACTCCGCCTTCTGATCCCAGCTCGTGTGTTTCTTCAAGAAGCCTTTCGGCTTTGTCCAAATCGCCGCGTTCGTAAAGGAGTTGCCCCATCATCGCGCCCGCCAGGCGGGCTGCGTGGGAGTGTCGTCCTGCGTGACTGCGGCCCAATTCGACGGCTAGGGCGAATTGCTGTTCGACCTGCTCCATATCGAGCAGCGCATAGGCGGCCAGGCCGGCAAAGCAGTGTCCGTATACATTGCTGAACGGGCCCGAGGTCTGGTCGTGGAATCTGTTTGCCCAGCGTTGCTGTTCAAGCGCGAGACTGTACTGGCCGTCGTGAATTTTCTTGAACGTCGACACGTTCGCAGCGACTGAGACGATCCAGGGCCGGAGCCTGCTAGCGTGCGGGAAGCACTTTTCGTCCAGCTCTCCCACGCGACCCACAGTGTCTCCGTAGATATCGATGCAGCTCTGGACGACAAGACTCTCGACCGCTAGTTCAAAGCGGTCGTCATCGCTGAGTGTCGTGTCAGAGGGCATCACGGTTTCAGCTTGGTCGAGCGCGTTTTGGGCTTCCCCGGCCAGATGAAGCAGTGTATTTGCCCACGCAATGGCCATCTGGAGCCTTGCCTGGCCAGCAACACGATCAGCCGGGATTTTGCCCACGAGCGCGAGCAACGTCGCCATGCTCGAGTGCTCTACCAGCCACATCGCGCGGGACTCGACGATTTCTACGGCGAAGTCGATGTCACCCGCGGCCAGTGCGTGGTCCACGGCGTCGCTCGGGAATCCGTTGTCCGAGTACCAGTGTGCTGCGGTCAGATGCAGCTCCCTGGCGCGTCCTGGGTAGTCGCGGTCCAGTCGACGACGCAGATAGTCTTCGAAGAGATGGTGATAGCGGTACCAGGTACCGTCCTCGTCAAGCGGCTGCAAAAATAAGTCCCGGGCCTGGACCTGTTCGAGCATGGACTGCCCCTGTTCCACACCCGACAGCGCCGACGCGAGGCCGGCGCAGAGCCGCTCTGGAACGGACGAGGTCAAGAGGAAATTCAGCACATCCGGTTCCAGAGTGTTAAAGACGTTTTCTGCTAGATACTCGCCAATCGACTGATGCCCTCCGGATAGTCTTTCGATGAAGGCTGACGCTTCACTATGATCGCGTAAGGACAGGGACACGAGTTGCAGCGCGGCGATCCAGCCTTCAGTGGTCCTATAGAGGCTGGCGACGTCCTCTCCGCCGAGGTCCAGACGGTTAAGGTCTACCAGGAAAGACTGGGATTCAGCCTGGTCGAACCGCAACGAGACAGCATCCACTTCAACCAGTTGGCCGCGTACCATGAGCCGACCGAGGGGGAGGCCTGAGCGGGTGCGGCTTGTGATGATGAAGGACAGATGGGTGCCGCCGGCGTCCAGTAGCCGCTCGGTGACGTCTAGGGTTCGTTTGTCCGTGACCAAATGCCAGTCATCCAACGCGATGACAATATCCTGACCGCCCTCGTCGATTGCATTAATGAGGGCGGGAATAACATATCGTTCCGCGTCGTCGGGTCTTTCCTCGAGCAGTTGCTGTAATTCGTCGTCGAATCCCGTCTTTGCTCTTCCAATCGCTTCGAGCAAGTGGGACAAGAACCAGACAGTGTTGTTGTCATCCCGGTCCAGCGAGAGCCAGACTGTCGTTCGCCCTTGCGAGGCGAGAAGCTCCATCCATTGAGCGGCTAGGGTGGACTTGCCAAAGCCTGCTGGAGCGTGGATCAGGGCCAGGCGCCAACCAGTGTCTGCGCGGAGAACGTCGGTCAGGCGGGTCCGGGGGACCCATTGACCGACGGGTTTAGGGGGGCGGAACTTGCTTGAAGCGCCGGGAGGCACAACTGCCATCTGCCACCTCCTTGTGGTCCCGCATTTGTAAGGACTGCTCTAAGCCCTCTAAAAATCTTATGGCAACAGATGCGCCAAAGACACTGCGGCGCGGCCGAGCTGGTCCGCCGACCTAGATTGGTAATCAACGCGACCCATTTCGTTCAACATGTCTAGGCCACTCGAAAAGACTCAAGGGCAGCAGGGACACCACAGGAGGTCAGTGCGGGTGGGCCTTGGCCCTGGGCCGGCGACCCGAACGCCGTCGGGCAGCTTGTTGGCCACGAGCGTGGGATGCAGATGCCGAGACGGTGCAGTGGCGGGATCAGGTGTCCTGCTGCGCGAACTCCACCCCGAGGAGGAGGCCCCCTCATATGTCCTGCGGCCGTCAGCGAGACACAGCAAGAGCTGACCTTGCGATGGTCCTCTTTGTGGCGAACGATGGCTGCCGCGGCTGATCGGACCGGGCTAGGGACCTAACTCAGTGGCTAGCGCTTTTAAGTCCTGGCGTGCAGATAAAGAACCTGGGCTGCTCGATTGGCGCGAACGGAACTATCAGCCACTGGTGGCCGTACAGCTCTACATATGAATCATCGGGGCAACGGGCATAAGCCTCCTCACGCGTCATCTACTGGCCCCCTCTTTCCGCAACGGGGCGGCGCTGCGCACGGCTCGCTCCCGGCTCGAAATCATTGCTGAAAAGCCTCCGCGGTTCCGGGCAGGAGAAGCGGATAGTGTCTCACCACTGTCGACATTGACAGGCCGTTCCATGGCTACTCCCTTGCATATCTTGCCTCACGGTGACACTGGTGGTGTCGTGTATTCAGTCTGGCTCGGCAGCCGGAGTGGCCCGCAACTACCTCCCCGGGTGAACTTTTCGAGGCACGCTTGGCCACCCGGGTGGGGAGGAGTAGGGCTGTCAGGGGGTGGAGCCCCGATGGCAGACGCCCGAAGCTCATGCCAATCAGCAGTTTGGCGATAATGGCTTGACGGTTCCTATGTTTTGGCCTAACGCTGTTCAAACCCTTGTGATTGACTAGGGCCATGGCCGCACCCATTGAGGACTATGCGCTCCTGTCGAATCTCTCTACAGGGTGTCTAATCTCCCGCCGGGGTAGCGTCGACTGGCTCTGTTTGCCACGCTTCGACTCCGCGTCAATCTTTGGCGCGCTGCTGGGGCGCGAAGAACATGGACTGTGGCTACTTGCCCCCAGCCATCCGGAGGCTGTCGTCGTAGACCGTCACTATATGGCCTCGACTTTTGTCCTTGAGACAACGTGGCAGACTCTTGGCGGAATGGTCCGGATTACCGACTTCATGCCTATCGGGGAAAGCCGTTCATCTCTTGTGCGTCGAGTCACTGGCCTGAGCGGGACTGTCGCCCTTCTTCAGGAGCTGAGGATTCGCCCACGCTACGGTGCCCTATTGCCGTGGGTGAGCCGATATCGCGAGAACACCACGCTCGGTGCTGAAATATTACTGGCCAGAGCCGGACCGGACGCCTGGGCATTGCGGGGGAGGCATCTGCCCCAAGCCCACGATCGTGGGCATGTAGGGGAATTCGTGGTTACAGCTGGCGAGAGCGTGGACTTCGAACTGACATGGTTTCCGTCACATCGCGACGTGCCGCCCGCCGTCGATATCGAAGCTGCTCTTGAAGAAGCGGTGCATTATTGGACCCTGTGGGGAGGCCATTGTCGTCAGGACGGGGTATACGGGGGCGCAGTCAAGCGATCGCTGTTGGTGCTGCGCGCTCTGACGCACTATGAAACAGGCGGTATCGTCGCTGCCCCCACAACCTCTTTACCGGAGGATTTTGGTGGTTCGCGCAACTGGGACTACCGCTATTGCTGGCTTCGCGACGCCTCATTGACGCTGGAATCCATGTTGACGCATGGCTATGAATCGGAGGCTCTGAAGTGGCGCAACTGGCTGTTGCGTGCCCTTGCCGGTGATCCGGAGGACATCCAGATTATGTATGGAGTCGCCGGAGAGCGGGACCTTCCCGAGAAAGAACTAGACCACCTGCCTGGCTACCAGAACGCGAGACCAGTTCGGATCGGCAACGCCGCGGTCTCTCAGTACCAGGCCGATGTAGTGGGAGAAGTCTTGGTCGCGCTGGAAAGACTGCGACTAGCTGGCGGCAGGGAAGACCACTTCTCCTGGGCATTACAGTGCGCCCTCCTGGGCTTTGTGGAGAATCATTTAAACGACAAAGACTTCGGTCTTTGGGAGATGCGCGGGAGTGCCAGGTACTTCACGCATTCCAGAGTCATGATGTGGGCTGCATTCGACTGCGGCGTCCGTGCGGTTCGGGATCACGGATTGCCGGGCCCGCTGGAGCACTGGCAGGAACTCCGGGAACGCCTGCGGACGGAAATATTGAATAAGGGCTTCAACCGCGACCTAAGGTCATTCACACAAACCTATGGGGGGCGACAGACAGACGCCGCATTGTTAGCTCTACCGCAGGTTGGATTCCTCGCCTATTCGGACCAGCGCATGCTCGGTACCGTTTCCCAGCTGGAAAAGGAGCTCCTGACTGAGGAGGGACTGCTTCTTCGGTACCGGACTGAGACCGGCGTAGACGGACTTGAACCGGGTGAGCATCCATTTCTCGCATGTTCCTTCTGGCTAGTGGAGCAGTACGCTCGCACGGATCGCTGGACCGAAGCCAAGGCTCTGATGGACAAGCTCGTCGGGTTCTCCAATGAAGTGGGTCTGCTCAGCGAAGAATACGCCGTGAAGGAAAAACGGATGGCGGGTAATTTCCCGCAAGCATTTTCCCATTTAGCCCTTGTACGTGCCGCGGATGCAATGCACGGAGTCGACCGCCTCAGTCTGGCGGTTAAAGAAACCGCATGACTGATGGTGCTGCGTGAATTCGACGCTGGTAGCCTCCGGATGGACCGGGAGCCCAGGGCAGGTGATCCGGCGAGTCACGGAGTGGCTTGCCATATTTGTGCTTCGATGGCGACATGTTTGATACTCCCGAGCTCAGCGGGCTCTCTCTTGGTGCACATTCAGGAAGCGATCCGCGATTCCGCGCGTATGGGCCCGCAGCAAGCCAGGTGTCGCGGTGGGCCTGCCGGAGTTCGGCGAGGCTGATTGCTCGTTGGTCGAGCTAGTTCGGAAAGTAGCCCGCGGCCGCGTCGCCCTCCAAACCAGCCAGCAAAATTGTGACACACCACTAGTTGTCGGTGCCCCGTTCTGCTGGGGCGGAGCCACCCGCGCGGCTCGGTGGGTGTGAGCCGCTGGCCTGACCGTCAGCGGGAGGCGGCTACGGTGCGGATTTCGTCCGCGATGGTCTTCCCCAGGAGTTCGGTGCTGCCGCTGCCGCCTAAGTCGGGCGTAAGGGCCCGATCTCCCTTTGCGAGGATGTTCTCGAAGGCCTGCACTACTGCGGCAGCGGCGGCGTCTTCGCCAAGGTGCTGCAGCATCATTGATGCGCTCCAGATCTGGCCGATGGGGTTGGCGATGCCCTTTCCGGCGATGTCCGGGGCTGATCCGTGGACCGGTTCGAACAGGCTCGGGAACCGGCGTTCGGGGTTGATGTTGCCGCTGGGTGCGATGCCTATCGTTCCCGCGCAGGCCGGTCCCAGATCGGACAGAATATCTCCGAAAAGGTTGCTGGCCACGACCACGTCGAACCTCTCGGGATGCAGTACGAAGTTCGCCGTCAGGATGTCGATGTGGTAGCTGTCGGTCCTTACGTTGCTGAAGGTTTGCGCCATCGCTTCGACCCGCTCGTCCCAGTACGGCATGGCTATCGAGATGCCGTTGCTCTTTGTTGCCGACGTCAGGTGTTGCTTCGGGCGGCTGTCGGCGAGACTGAACGCGTACTTTAAGATGCGGTCCACGCCGGTCCTGGTCATGACCGTCTCCTGGAGGACCGTTTCCCTGTCGGTCCCTTCGAACATCCTGCCTCCGATGCTGGAATATTCACCCTCGGTGTTCTCCCTGACCACGTAGAAGTCAATCTCCCCCGGAACCCGGTTCGCTAGTGGGGTCTTAACGCCGGCCAATAGTTTCACGGGCCGCAGGTTGACGTACTGGTCGAAGTGGCGCCGGAACTGCAGAAGGCTTCCCCACAGCGATATGTGGTCCGGGACGGTTTCCGGGGAGCCAACAGCGCCGAAGAAGATGGCATCGAAGCCGCTGAGCTGATCGAACCAGTTGTCGGGAAGCATCTTTCCGTGCGTGAGGTAGTAATCGCAGTTGGCATAGTCAAAGACCGTGGTCTGCAGTTTGAAATCAAAGGCCTCTGCCGCCGCTTCTAGTGCCCGGACCCCCTCGGGTACAACCTCCTGCCCGATTCCGTCACCGGCAATCACTGCGATTCTGTGCGTCTGTGTCATGGTGAGACTTTCTTGTTGGGGCACAGGCACAGGGCCCTGTTAGCACCGAGTGGTGCGTTGTGCTTTCTGTCATACCAGTGTATGGATGAATAAGCGCAGGAGTTAGGGGCGTTCCAGCAACACATTGTTTCTTATAGTGAAAGAAGTAACGGCAAATGGATATGAACAGCGTGGATGACCTGGAGTTCTTTGAACAGATCTCCCGATCGAGAAGCCTGACGGACGCCGCCAGAAGCTGGGGAAAGTCACTCCCTTCGGTCAGCAAACGGTTGACCCAGTTGGAGTCCCGGCTCGGCGTGCAGCTTGTCCGAAGGAGCACCCGGAGGCTGACCCTCACACCCGAAGGGGAGCAATACGCCGCCGGGGCATTGTCGATCCTTCAGCAGAAAATGGACCTCGAGGAAGGGGTGGCACAAAAATATGGCGAGCTCCAGGGACGGATTGCCGTGCACTCGACCATTGGCCTCGGCCGGATCCACATCGCCCCCTTGCTTGGTGAGTTCGTGCGGAAACATCCCCGGGTTTCCGTGGACCTGGAGCTTTCGGCTTTTCCCCTCAACATCGCCGGTACGAGCTTTGACATCGCCATCCGTGTCGGCAGTCTTGCGGACTCGAGGCTCAAGTCCAAGCGCCTTGTGGAAAGCCGCCGGATAGTGTGCGCCGCACCGCACTACCTCAACAGCATCGGCCGCCCGAGCACGGTCGCCGAACTTGAACAGCACAACTGCATCATTCTCCGACAAGACAGCAGCGACTACGCGTTATGGCGATTCGGATCGGAGGGCCGGGAGCAGCACGTACGGGTGAAAGGCAACATGGTCAGCGACGACGGAGAAATAGTCACCGGATGGTGCCTTCAGGGCCTTGGACTCATCATGCGCTCCAGCTGGCACGTAAACCCGATGCTGCGACGGGGGCTCCTGCAGCAGGTCCTGGAAGACGTGCCGACGCCGGCAGCGGACATTCATGCCGTATACCCCGCCGCCGTACACACCCCGCGCCGCGTCAGCGAAGCCATCGAATTCCTGAGGCTGGGTCTTACGGAACGACTGGCGTAAGCCCGACTGCTGTCGAGGTCTGCCATCGGGTTAGAAGGCGTCCCTCCATGGTTCCGCACGCTAGTGCAGAACAGGAGCTGCCAATCGAAGGTGCCATTTAACGGCCACTATCCGCCAACAGTCACGATCAATAGTCATGGCGATGATTCCTGACCATGGCTTGGTGGGCTCCTTTCGGCCGCCGCGGGGGTGAAGGCCTGTTTCGTCAGATGCTGCTTTCGCGCACGCGCAGGGTTGGTTTCAACCGGATGGATTCGATGTGTTCACCGTCCAGAAGCCGCTTCAGGAGCTGCACCGCCGTCCGCCCGATATCCAGCATGGGCGAGTGGACGGAGGTGAGCGGGATGGGGAGCTCCGAGGCCAGGGAGGTGTCATTGAAGCCCACGACCGCCACGTCCCGGCCGACGGTGAGGCCATGGGATCGTATTGCCCCCATGGCGCCGATCGCCGCAAAGTCATTGACGGCGAACAGGGCAGTGGGGTGAGGGTAACAGCCGGTCAGGATTGTCTCGGCGGCTTCTCGCCCTCCGGCGGTGTCGAACCGGGACCACACCACCGCTTCCTGGGGAATTTTGCCACCCAGAGCACGCCATCGATCCACGAAACCGGCCGTCCGGTCAACCGCGGTGCTGGCATAGGGTTCACCGGCGATCACGGCGACGTTCCGATGCCCCTTGCGCCACAGATGGTCGGCCACGAGCTGGCCGCCGATGACATCGTCGCAGGTGGCCGATGGGTAGCCGGGCACGCGGCGGTTCATGAGCACGAAAGGAACCCTGCGGGCGGTCAACTCCCGCAACAGGCTGCCGTCAAGGTGTGCGTCTCCGATGATCAGCCCGTCCACCCGTCGCGCCAGCATCGTGTCCGTCTTCCTGCGTTGTTCCTCCGGGTCGTCTCGGGAGTTCATGACAAACGTGGAATAGCCCTGCTCAGCCGCGGCCTCTTCAATGCCCTCGTACATGATGGCCAGTACGAGGTCCGAAAGCCGCGGCACAATCACACCCAGAAGGTGGGTGCGCCGTGTCCGCAAGCCGGTGGCCTGGGGGTCCGGGGAGTAGCCGCGTTTCCGCGCCAGATCACGCACGCGTTGGGCGGTGGCAACGGAGGCCGCCCCTCGCGCCACTTCGGAGCCGGAGTGCAGGATTCTGGACACGGTCGATGGGTGTATGCCGAGCTCGTTTGCCAGATCCTTCAGCGTGACGGTGCGGCCGTCGGCCGTGCTGTCGTCCAATTCATTCCCCTGCCTCAGCGCAAAAAAGTCTACAGCACCCAGCGTGCCCGATGACCTGCGGATCTCTGGTTTCTGAACCCTTGACGTGCCGCACTTCACATTCTATAGTCATTTCACCGGCTACCCAATCGATTGGGTAGCCGTGGCGTCGGCGCCCGGAGCGGAGGTGTTTACATCCTCGAAACCCCGGGTGCCACCACAGGAAACATCACAAGGATATTTTTTTACTCGTCAACCCAATCGATTGGGTATGAGCCTGGCAGCAGGTGCAAGACATTACGGAGCGGAAATGACTGTCACAGATTTGAGTGGAGCCCATGTGGTGCTGCTGGCCACGGGCGGAACAATCTCTTCGCGTGCGTCAGAGGACGGGGGAGCCGCCGTGGCCTCGGACACGGGGGCGCAGGTGTTCGCCAGCATGGGGGTCCCGGCCTCTCATCCGGTCCGAGTGGTCGATGTCTTCCGAAAGGGTTCATACCTGCTGACCGTCGATGACATGATCGCCGTCTGCGCCAAGATCAAGGAGGCCCTGGCTGACCCCCAGGTACTTGGGGTAGTGGTCACTCACGGTACCGACACGATGGAGGAGACGGCTTACCTTGTCGCTCTCACCCACGATGATCCCCGCCCGGTGGTGTTCACCGGAGCGCAGGAGCCCGCCGACTCCGCATCCCCGGACGGTCCAGACAATCTCAGCCGTGCTATCGCTGTCGCTGGCTCCCCCCAGGCCCGGGACAAGGGCGTGCTGTTGGCGTTTGCCGGGACGATCTTCCCTGCTGCCGGAGTACGCAAGAGTCACACAACGAGGCTCAATGCTTTCTCCAACCCGGATTTCGGAACAGCGGGATGGGTGTCTGACACTGGGGAAGTCCGGATGCAGAAAGCAGCGTCTGGAATCGAGCCGCTGCCTCTGCCGTGCGCAGCAGCGGGGTCGCCGCGCGTGGACCTGATTGCCGCCTACCCTGGAGCGGATTCCACTCTCCTGCGGGCCTCCCTCCATGGCGGGGCCGCGGGAATTGTTCTCCAGGGGACGGGAACCGGCAACGCCAACCGCGAACTGTGCCCGGAGATCGCTGACGCCACGGCGGCTGGTGTCGTCGTGGTCACAAGCACCCGGGTCGACGCCGGTGCCGTGGTCCCGCGCTACGGCGACGGTGGCGGTGAGGACCTGCGCGCGGCCGGCGCCATACCGTCCGGGCTGCTCCGGCCATCCCAGTCGCTGATCCTTCTCAGTCTTCTGCTCAGGCTCAACACTCCGAAGGCCCGCATCGCGGAGATCTTTGCCCGCCGAGGCAAGCTCCCCTGACCGTTTCCCCTAAACACAAACACAACGTAAACAAAACAAACGCAGTGAAAGGTTCATCTCATGACTAAGGACATCCAAGTCGCGTTCGGCGTCGACGTGGACGCCGTTGCCGGAATGCTTGGCTCTTACGGGGGCGAAGACTCCCCGTGTGACATCTCCCGCGGGCTGTTCAGTGGAGAAGTCGGCGGCCCGCGCCTTATCCGGCTCTTTGAAAAGTACGGACTGCCCGCTACCTGGTTCGTGCCGGGTCACTCAATCGAGACCTTCCCGGACCTGACCCGGATGATCGTCGATGCAGGGCATGAGATCGGCGTTCACGGGTACTCGCACGAGAACCCGATCGCCATGACTCGTGAGCAGGAGACGGCCATTTTGGACCGGTCGATCGAACTGATCGAAAAGGTCTCAGGCCGCCGTCCCACCGGCTACGTCGCACCGTGGTGGGAATTCTCACCTGTCACCAACGAAATCCTGCTCGAACGCGGAATCAAGTACGACCACTCACTGATGCATCGCGATTTCGAGCCCTACTACGTCAGGGTCGGCGACAGCTGGAAAAAGATCGACTATACAAAGGCCGCCGAGACTTGGATGGAGCCCCTGGTCCGGGGCAAGGAAACCGACTTGGTCGAGATCCCCGCCAACTGGTACCTCGACGACCTGCCACCCATGATGTTCATCAAGGCCGCTCCGAACTCACACGGATTTGTCAGCCCCCGGGATATCGAACAGATGTGGCGCGACCAATTTGACTGGGTGTACCGGGAAATGGACCAGGCAGTCTTCACCATGACCATCCACCCGGACGTCTCCGGTCGCCCCCAGGTGCTGCTCATGCTCGAACGGCTCATCGATCACATCAACTCCCATGAAGGCGTCAGCTGGCTCACTTTCGACCAGATCGCGGACTCCTTCCTCGCCCGCAGCCCCCGAAAGGAAAGCAACTGATGACTGCCCAGCAGACCGCCGTCGACCTGACGCAACCAGCACCGAACGAGAAACGCCGCTTCCCGGTCTTCTCGAAGCGCAACACCAGCATCGCCACCGTCCTTGCCCTGCTCGCCTGGACCGTCGCCGTCTTCGACTACGGACTGTTCGGCACACTCCTGCCAGCCATGCAGGAGGAGTTTGGGTGGACAGCAACGGAAGCTTATGCAATCAACACCTGGATCGCTGTAGGTACCGCCGTCGTGTGCTTCGGCATCGGCCCGGTCATCGACCGGCTGGGTCGCCGCAAGGGCATGATGACCACTATCGGGGGAACCGCGGTTATCTCCGGGCTGACCGCGCTGATCCCGACCGGGATCCCGCTCCTCAGCAACGGCCTGCTGGTCCTGATCCGTTCTTTCGGCGGGCTCGGATTCTCCGAACAGGCCGTCAACGCCACCTACATGAACGAGGTTTACCAGGTCACCGAAGTCGCCGACAAGCGCAAGCGTCCCGGCTTCCACTACTCGTTCATCCAAGGCGGCTGGCCGCTGGGCTTCCTGCTGGCCAGTGCACTCGCCTTGGTCTTCCTTCCCTCCCTTGGATGGCGTGCTCTGTACCTGATGGCGACCATTCCGGCGGCGATCATCGTCTGGGTCATCTCAAAGAAACTGAAGGAGACCCCTCAGTTCGAACTGCACCACAAGCTGACCCAGCTTGAGAAGGGCGGCAAGTCCGCGGAAGCCCACTCCCTCGCGCACGCCTACGGCGTCGAGCACTCCTCCGCGGCCCCGCTCAAGCGCATCTGGGAACCCCACCTGCGCCGGAATACGATCATCTTCTCCCTGGCCTGGATCTTCAACTTCTTCGGCATCATGATCTTCAGCATCCTCGGCAGCTCAGTCCTGAAAAACGCCAAGGGCGTGGAACTCTCCGACGCCTTCTGGATGCTTATCGTGATCAACATGCTCGCCTACTTCGGATATGTCTTCCACGGCTGGCTTGGCGACAAGATCGGCCGGAAGCGGACCATCATCGGTGGCTGGATCCTCTCCGGAATTTCCTTCACGATCATGCTCAGCCCCCTAGCCACGAGCCCGTTCATGATCATCCTCACCTACGGTGCCGGACTGTTCTTCCTGGTCGGACCGTACGCGGCGATCCAGTACTTCATGGCCGAGTGCTACCCGGTGAGCTGCCGCGCCACGGGCACCGCATTCATCGGCGCCATGAGCCAGCCCGGCGTGATCCTGGGTGGGGCCCTCTTCACGGCAGCAGCCGCCGGAGCGGGAACCGGCTCCGCCGCACTCTGGGTCGGAGCCGCGGGAACACTGTTCTCCGGGCTCCTCATGATCGCCGCCAAGCCGCCCGTTGAAGCCCTGCTTGAGGACCACCCCCATGACATCTGACAACAAGGTCGCCATCATCACCGGGGCAGCCAGCGGCATCGGACGAGCCCTAGCGGTCCACTACGCAAAACGCGGAGTGCGCTCCGTCATCGGCACGTTTCCAGGAGATCCCCATGATCCGGAAGAAACCCTCCGCTTGGTGAAGAATGCCAACGGTGAGGCGGTCATCCAGGAAGTGGATGTCCGGACCACCGTCTCGGTCGACGGGCTCGCCCAACGGGCTTTGGACGAGTATGGCCGGTTGGACTACGCGATCGCGAATGCGGGAATCCTGCGCAACTCACCGCTGGACGAGATGTCCGATGAACGATGGCACGACATGCTCAACGTGGACCTCACCGGGGTGCTGCGGACCTTGCGTGCCGGTGCGGCGAGAATGACGGAAGGCGGCGCCTTGGTTGCAATCTCCTCCATCGCCGGCGGCGTCTATGGCTGGGAGGAACACGCGCACTACGCGGCAGCCAAGGCCGGGGTCCTTGGCCTTGTCCGCAGCGTCGCCGTGGAACTTGGGCCGCGCCAGATCCGCGCGAACGCTGTTATACCGGGTCTCATTGAGACCCCGCAGTCGCTGGACTCCGTCAACTCGCTGGGTCCTGAAGGACTTCTGCGGGCCGGAAAAGACATTCCCTGGGGGCGTGTGGGGACGCCGGAGGAAGTCGCAAGCGTCATCGGCTTCCTCACCTCTGACGATTCCCGCTACATCACTGGACAGTCCCTAATCGTTGATGGTGGACTCACCGTCAAAATGAGAGCCTAACGACGAAATGGACACTATGAGCATACCGACTATTGAAGGCGCAGGCCGGGCGGTAGTCGTCACGGGCGGCTCCAGCGGGATAGGCCGGGCGATCGCCGACG
>NZ_JBZAYA010000035.1:0-23699 GCF_058244265.1 Arthrobacter sp. SE2
CCCCCCCCCCCCCCCCCCCCCCCCCCCCCCCCCCCCCCCCCCCCCCCCCCCCCCCTCCCCCCCCCCCCCCCCCCCGCCCCCGCGTTTCAACTGCTCCCTCCACCGACAACACCGTGATGAGTCTGTAGGCAATGAAGAGTTTCGAATTGGTTCAAGTAGAGCACGGCATGGCAAGCCCGGATCTGGATGGTCCCTGGTTCGGGCTTCCCGCGGAAGCCGCTGCACCCTGTGACGGTGTGGCCTCTTCCATGCGGTTTCGTGCCAAAATCCGCATCGAGTCGGTCACTGAAGCCCCGGCCCTGCTGCGGATCACCGCAGACTCCCGCTACCGGCTGACCGTCAACGGCGATTTGATCGCCGCCGGGCCCGCAAAACCCTCCGGGGCAACGTGGTTCGTCGACACGGTTGATGTCACCCCCAACCTTTCGCCTGGGGAGAACGTCATTGGAATCGACGTGTTGTCCTACTCGACCTCTGCTCTCGGGAACGCCTCCATTCCACGCACGGGCAGGCCAGGCCTTCTGGTCAGGGGAACGATCGCGGATGTCGATCTGTCCACCCCAACGGCATGGAAGTGCGTGCCCTTAGCCGGACGTCATTTTCATCAGGGCCGCAACACGGTCTTCCTCGGTATTCAGGAAACTGTTGACGGCGAGGCGAGCGAGCATGACTGGACGGACCCCGAATTCGACGATTCGACTTGGCACACTCCACTCCTAGACAGCCAGGAACCGTTCAGTACTGTTCCCCGGCCGACTCTCGCGAATCGGTCGATCCCGAATCTGACGCTCGACCCTGTGCCAATCGCAGCCATCGCCACAACCTCGAACCCGGCAATCGATTGGGCCGCTCTCCTACGCGCGGAAGCCGTCGAGATTCCACCCGGCACTGACGTCAGTGTCGATCTCGATGCCGGATCCCTGGTGACCGCATTCTTGGCAATAGCAGTCGAGGCCGGCCGCGGTGCACGTCTCGAAATCACTGCAGCCGAGTGCTATGAGCAACCCCCAACAGAGGTTCCTTGGCTGCGGCTCAAAGGTGACCGCTCGGATCACATTAACGGCGACTTGTACGGCGACCCGGACAGCTACACCCTCTCCGGCACCGGGACCCCGGAACGCCCCGAACGGTACTCCCCCTACTGGTTCAGAACCTTCCGATACCTTCGGCTCCGCATCACTACCACCGAGGCGGCCGTACGGGTCCATCCGCTGACCCTCACCCAAACCCACTACCCCCTGGAAATCAGCGGCTCCTTTTCCTCTTCATCCGATCGCCACCGGAGACTTTGGGATGTCAGTGTCCGTACGCTGCTCAACTGCATGCATGAGACGTTCGAGGACTGTCCCTTCTACGAACAGCTCCAGTACGCCATGGACACCCGCTCGGAAGCGCTCTTCTCCCTGCACCTGTCCTCCGACGACCGCCTGATCAGACGG
Organism: Arthrobacter sp. SE2; assembly: GCF_058244265.1. Taxonomy (NCBI): domain Bacteria; kingdom Bacillati; phylum Actinomycetota; class Actinomycetes; order Micrococcales; family Micrococcaceae; genus Arthrobacter; species Arthrobacter sp. SE2. Next base: position 1,440 of record NZ_JBZAYA010000035.1, read on the forward strand.
GCCATCGAAGACTTCGCCGCCTCGGGAGACCCCATGGGTCTGACTGAAAGCCGCTCGCCAAGCGTCGAACCGCAATTCATCCCCGGCTTCTCGCTCTACTGGATCAGGATGATTTCCGACCACGTCGACCATGTCGGCGATCCATCCTTCACCGAACGGTTTATTGGCAGGATAGACGCGGTGCTGGGGTACTTCGCTGACCGGCTCTCTCCCGACGGCTTCGTCATCTCTCCGGAAGATGACGGAGCGGTATGGAACTTTGTCGACTGGACAGATGCATGGCGCCAGTCCAGGGGCGTTCCGGAGCTCGGACCTCGCCGGGCCAACACCATCCTCACCTTCATGTACATCGCCGCCCTAAGGGTGGCAGGGTCCATCGCGCGATTCTGCGACAGGAAGGGGCTGTCCCAGGAATACCTCTCCCGGGCAGACGTCATCGCAGACCGCATCATCTCCGGTCCGGCCTGGGACGAGGCGACGGGCTACTTCCGCGACACCGATCGTGGACGTCCCCAGAGCGTTCACGCCCAGGTATGGGCCGTGCTCTCGGGCGCGGTGGACGGCGCCGACGCTGCCGACCTTCTCCGCCGCGCGACGACCGACGCGGGCCTCGCCCCCTGCTCATACGCGACGACACTCGATCTCTTCGACGCGCTGCGCCGTGCAGGAGCCGACGACCGCATCGACTGGAAGCCATGGGAAGACATGCTGGAGATGAACCTCACCACCTGGGCCGAAGACAACGTCAGCCTCCGCAGCGACTGCCACGCGTGGGGAAGCGTGCCCCTACAGCATTTCCCCCGCTACATCCTCGGCGTCGGCCCTACATCGCCGGGATTCACAACCGCCACCATTGACCCTGCGCCAAGCAACCTCGACTGGGCCGAGGGCACCGTCCCCACCCCCTACGGGCCCATCACCGTGCATTGGACGCGCAAAAGCGGCAACCAACGCACCGTGACGGCGACTGCCCCAAGTGCCGTGCGATTGAAGCCCGCCGATAAAGCCTTCGACATCGCCGAACATGTCGAAAGCCACCAACGGACACTCACCTTCACGCTCTGACAACCTGCCGCGCAGCCCTCAAGAAACGAGAACCCACATGAACGCCCCGCAGAGCGAACTCCGCACCGCCCCGTACACCAACCCGGCACTGCCCATCCCCGAACGAGTCGAAGACCTCCTGAGCAGCATGACACTCGAGGAAAAAGTGGGACAGATGCTTCAGCTCGACGCCCGCGGCGACCTCGAGGACCTGGTGCTCGGAAAACTTGCAGGATCGCTCCTTCACGCCTCACCCGAACGCATCGTCGAAGCGCGCAAGCTCGTGCTGACCACCCGTTTGCAGATCCCCCTGCTCATGGCCGATGACTGTATCCACGGACACTCGTTCTGGCCCGGAGCTACCATCTTTCCCACGCAGCTGGGCATGGCAAGCACCTGGGATCCGGCCCTGGTGGAACAAGGTGCCCGTGCCACCGCCGTCGAGGTCGCCTCCACCGGACTGCACTGGACGTTCTCGCCCGTGCTCTGCATCAGCCGTGACCTGCGGTGGGGCCGCGTCAATGAGACGTTCGGCGAAGACCCGCACCTCATCGGAGCCCTCGGAAAAGCGATGATCCGCGGATACCAAGGAGACGGACTCACGGACCCCACCGCCATCCTCGCCACCGCGAAGCACTTCGCCGGCTACTCCGAAACCCAAGGCGGCCGCGACGCCAGTGAAGCCGACATCAGCCGCCGGAAACTACGCTCGTGGTTCCTTCCCCCGTTCCAGGAAGCAGTCGAAGCAGGGTGCCGCACGTTCATGCTCGGCTACCAGGCCATCGACGGCATTCCCGTGACGGCCAACAAGTGGCTGCTCAACGACGTCCTGAAAGAGGAGTGGGGATTCACCGGCACCCTGGTCACCGACTGGGACAACGTCGGCCGCATGGTCTGGGAACAGAAAGTCTGCGAAGACCACGTCCACGCCGCAACCGTCGCCGTCGAAGCGGGCAACGACCTGGTCATGACAACGCCACAGTTCTTCGAAGGAGCCCAGGAAGCCGTCAAGCGGGGTGATCTCGACGAGAGCCTCATCGACGACGCCGTCCGGCGTCTGCTCACCCTGAAATTCGAGCTCGGACTCTTCGAGGATCCGCGCATCCCGGACGCGACCCAGCAGGCCAAAGTCATCGGCTCCGCAGAGCACGCCACCATCAACCTGGAAATGGCCCGCCGGTCCCTCGTCTTGCTCAGCAACGACGGCACCCTCCCTCTCGACGGTGGCCTGAACGCTTCGGACACAGGCAGAGCCGAAGCAACCGGCGCCCCAATGACCATTGCGGTGATCGGCCCCAACGCAAACGACCCCCATGCACAACTCGGCGACTGGGCCGGCGCTTCCGGACAAATAAATTGGCTTCCCGACGGTCACCCACGGCACCTGACTTCAACCGTCCTCGATGGATTCCGTGCCGTCGCACCGGCGAACTGGACGGTCACCCACGCCAGAGGAGCCAACATCGGGCACCTGGTGCCGGACCCCGCCGGAGCCACGTACGCCGACGGGCAGCCACGGCCACCAATGTTCCTCGCGGCAGGCACGGACGAGGCCATGCTCCAGGACGCCGTCAACATCGCCCGGAACGCCGACTACGTCGTCGCCGTCATCGGTGACACCGTAGCCCTGGCCGGCGAAACCAAATCAACAGCAACACTCGAACTCCAAGGCGGCCAGATCGAACTAGTCGAACGCCTCCTCGAAACCGGAGTCCCCGTCATCGTCGTCCTCATCCAGTCCAAACCCTCGGTCCTGCCCCAGGCCGTCCTGAACGCCGCCGCCATCATCGAAGCCTTCAACCCCGGCATGAAAGGCGGGCAAGCGGTCGCGGAACTCATCCTGGGACTGATCGAACCGACCGGTAGGCTGCCCATCTCCTTCGCACGCCACGCCGGCCAACTCCCGATCTACTACAACCAGATCCGCGGCCAACACGGAGACCGCTACGCAGACCTCTCACAGGACCCGCTCTTCGCATTCGGCGAAGGACTCAGCTACACGACGGTCGATTACACCAACCTCCGCATCCTTTCGGAAAACATCACAGCGGACGGGCAAGTGCAGGCCACGGTCACGCTCACCAACACCGGAATCCGACCTGCCCTCGAGACAGTCCAGGTCTACGTTGCCGACATCGTGACAAGCGTGACCTGGGCAGAACGCGAACTGAAATCCTTCACCCAAGTCCAGATAATGCCCGGACAGTCGGTGGAAGTGGACCTGTCCGTTCCCGCGCGGTCATGCTCCCTCGTGGATCAGCACGGCCACCGCATCGTCGAACCAGGAGCTTTCGACCTGCTCGTCGGCCGACACTCCCGCGACCCGCTGATACTCTCGGCACAATTCCGAATCACGGCCTAGCCGCCGACCCATTCTTCAGAAGGAGCACGCCAATGGCCTTGTTCGACCTGCCCGAGACTGAACTACGCAGGTACATGGGTTCCGGGACAGAACCTCCGGATTTCGACGCGTTCTGGCACCGGACCATCACGGAAGCCCGACAGTTCGACTGGACCCCCCAAATCACGCCCGTGGACACAAACCTCACCACGGTGGACGTCTTCGACATACGGTTCCCGGGTTTCGGAGGCCAATCGATAGCCGCCTGGCTCAGGGTTCCACACGGAGCCACCGAGCCCCTGCCCACGGTCGTGGAATTCGTCGGGTACGGCGGAGGCCGGGGATACCCCGAGGAGTCATTACTCTGGGCATCCAGCGGATTCGCGCACTTCCAAATGGACACGCGAGGACAGGGATCCGTGTGGTCAGTCGGCAACACCGGCGACGAGGGAACCACCGGCCCCGCACACCCAGGTGTCATGACACGAGGCATTCTCGATCGCGAGGACTACTACTACCGGCGCCTCATAACTGACGCCGTACGCGCCGTCGACGCAGCGCGGACACTTCCTCAGGTCGATCCTGCCCGCGTCAGCATCGCTGGCCATAGCCAGGGAGGTGGTCTCGCTCTGGCTGTGGCGGGACTCGTTCCCGATGTCGCCGCAACCGCAGCACTAGTGCCCTTCCTCTGCGATTTCTCCCGTGCAATTCATATCACCGACCAACAGCCATACTCCGAAGTTGCTAGCTTCCTCAAGGTTCACCGCGATTCCGTTATGACAGTAATGAACACCTTGGCCAACTTCGACGCCGTGTTCTTCGTGCGCCGGGCCAGCGCCCCGCTTTACGTCTCGACCGCGTTGATGGACATCACGTGTCCCCCCTCCACCGTGTACGCGGCATTCAACAACTACGCAACCCTGGACAAGCGGATTCAAGTGTGGCCCTTTAACGGCCACGAAGGCGGAGGAATCATCGACTGGCGGAACGCGGTATCCCACGTCCGTGTGCATGCTCGATTGGACCCGCGCGTAATCACCCATTAAGCGGAAGCGTTCCGGGGGCTTCCGCCTTATATGTCCTGCGTGCTGGTCATAGACGCGTTCACAATTCATTTCCTGCGGTTCTGCAACCGGACCGACATTGACCCCAGCCGTGGACCGCTCAAGTCACCTAGTTGGCAGGGAGCAAAGGCTGGTCCAGACGTGGGCGGGTTGACGGAAGATCGATTATCTGGCGATTTTCAATTAGTGAGGGAAGCGGGGTCTAACGCCACCAGCTGCGGGGACATGGGGCGAACCTGTTGGCAAATGTGCGCCGCGGAAGACCGGTGACAGATTGCCCCGGAAGACGCATTCATGGGTCAGTTTCCGCTCCTGTGCTTGCGAGTTCACCTAGTCTGGGCTCGGACGAGGGACGGATCCCGGGAATCGATCATGCGTCGTCCCATGCCGCCGTCAACCCAGATCCAGAAGCAGAATTTGTCGGGCATGACCGCGTCCACGATGCCACTCAGGGCTTCTGGGCCCACGCGGAGGCTAAGGCGGATCCCTCGCTGCATTATCTCCGAGTCTAGGCCCGAATTTTCCGGATCTGAGTAAGTGTGAGCGCCTACATCGTTGGCGCCGTCCAACGTGCCCTTCTTGGTGCCCGGGACAGGATTCGACACAGTTTCTCGCTTCGGATCAGGAACGCTCGACCTGGCCTCCGTAGTGCCCGGGGAGACGGACCGGGCTGAAAAGCCAGTTCTTGGATGACCCTCTGGACCCGCTTTTGGGTTCCCGCTGCGACTAAGTCCGGATAGTGGATGACATTAGAGACGGTAGCGACGGATACACCTGCCGCAAGCGCAACATCGCGCCTTCTCCGGCCCGGCACAGGAACCTGCCTCGGCTCAGCCTCAGGGCCACTGACGTTGTCCATCTGCTTCACGGCTGGTTTTTCTCTTCTCGTTCAACCGATTGATTCCCTGACGTGCCCTCGATGGAGGACATTGCGGGCGAGGCGAGGGTCGGACGCAAAAGCCTGTACCGCCATTTCGCGAACAAAGCCGACTTGGTATGGGGCGGAATGGGGCCGGTCATAGCGGCCTCAGGTACCGCGTTCGAGTCAGCCCCGGCCCCGCCCATGTCCCGTCGCGAGACTTTGGACGGACTCCGCGAAGCTGTGCTTGCCGGCGTTGCCGCTCTCCCGGACCTCGGCGTCACCCGGGGCAGGCTTCGTCTGATCGCTGAGCACCCGGAGTTGATGAGCCGAAGCCAGGATTTTTTGGGAACCCGTCGTGAGCAGACCCGCGCCTACCTCACAGCCCGGGGCATTCCCGAAGACACCGCACAGTACCTGTGCGCTGCCCTCATCGGAGCGACCTTCGAAGCCTGGCTGCGGTGGGCAACCAGCGAAGACTCCGATCCCACCCCCTACATTTGGGCAGCACTGGCAGTGCTGACCCTGGGTGACCTAGACCTAGCCTTGCCAGTGTGGCGGGGCGCGGGCTGACTCGTTAGCCATTCCGGGGTGGTGTCAGCTGACGACCACCCGGACCCGGGCAACGTTCTGGACGCGCCCGAATGGCGTGCCAGCGTTTGCGTCGCGTTGTGAAGTGACCCGAACGGCAGGGAAATAAGTGCCTGGCCTTGCAAACGAACACGTCCGGTACGTGTCCACCCCCGAAGCGGGCGCAAGAGCTTCCGTATGAGGAAAGTGCCCATTTCCGTCCATATCCCACTCGATGGCGGTGATGCTGCCGGACTGTGCCGGCAGCTCAACGGCAACAATGAGGGTGACCTCTTCGCCGATGGCTACGTCAGCGCGCGTCTGGCCGTCAATGAGAAGGGAGAGCACGGGCTGCGGGCCGCCCCGTTGTGCCGCCGTCGGGGGGACAACCACTTGGCCGTCGATGACCTCGTAGCTCGTGGACGCCAGCGGTTCCACCCCCTGCTCAACCCAGGCACTGAGATCGAGCAGTGCCTGCTCAAGGACACCGAGGTAGCTGACGGTATGGGTGGGTCTCTCCTGCGCCTCGCTGTCGCCGTGCAGGGCATTGTCCACGTACCACAGGCGGAACCTGTCTGCCGCTTGCTCCCCGAACTGCTCTTGCACTTTGGTCCGGTACCAATCGGCCTGCCAAGGAAATGACTCGCGGTCCAGCAGGCACTCGACAACGATCATCTTCCCGCCGAAACAGCCGTTCTGCACCGTCCCGGCGGTTGCAGCTGCGAAGAGCGGCCCCAGAAGCATGGGCCGCTGCGGGTATCTGGGCGATCCATCGGGGTTCCGGAACTGGTCCCAAACCGGATAGTCCGCGCCAGGCATCTGGTGCCGGTGGTAGGTCTGGGAAGCCAGGAACCCGCTGTTGTCCACCTGCACCAAATCGCCGGCCCGGAGCTGCCGGAGGACCGCGGTGTCGACTGGTCCGAAGACGGCGAGATCATCCGCCACGGTCAGCAATGCAATCCGGGCGCCCTTCGCCGCGCCTGACGCGACCAGTAACTCCGCGCCGAGGAGTTCCTTCCCGGGACCGCCCTCCAGCCGGACTGCGACAGGAACCTCATTGCCGCCCGCTGATCCAACCCAGGCATCATCCACACCGCCCTGGGACTGCCCCGCCAGAGGCTGAACCACCTGACCCTGCGCCGCCAGATCTGCTGCGGTTAGCAGGGCACCGATCCTGCACCGGTGCTGTACCCGGTCACGAATCAGTGAAGGGGGCGGTTCGAATCCGAGATAACCAGGTTGTGTCCAGAAATCCTCGAAGTAGCCCGGGTCCGCCATGGCCACCCCGGCGTATAGGGCTGAAAAGCCGTGCATTCCCATGGTGCGGTGACCAAACCAGGAACGGGGCGGGAATCCCATCCGGGTGACCTCAAGAAGCGCTTCCCGCTCCTCCGGATCCAGTCCATCGAACATGTCGCCGCTGCCGCCCGGCTCCGCGGCATCCACTACCTGGTCCAGAACGTCCCGAAGGATACGCTGGGCGTGCATGCGGATCGTGAAAACATTGGGAATGGCCATCGGGGAGCCGATCACGTACGGCACGACGCCGTCCCAGACCCCGGCGGTGTTCTCTGCACCGCTGATCGTGCGGAACCCGCCGCCGCTTCCCCCGAAGGCGTAGCCGTAGGGACGGTGGTCCCCGAAAGCCTGTGCTGCCAGAACCCTTGAATGCTGGGCGGCGGCCGCGTTGGCGCGGTAGGCAGCGATGGTGGGATCAACCCCGGTCCCTGGTTTGCCGGCAGTTCCACCGCCGTTGGTTTCGAGGAAGTAGGCGCCGCTGGCGATGGCGAAGGCAATCTTGTTGTGTGGTCCGGCGTCCAGCTGCGCCAGGTTCTCGCTGTCGGGCACTGGTGTGACGTGTTGGAAGAACCGCCCCTGGTACTGGTCCGCCGGGGGCAGGTAGACGGAGAACCGGGTGTCGGTGCCACCAAATCCCCCGTGCAGGTAGCGGTGGCGAACGGGGGTGTCGCGCCATTCGTCGACGTCGACGTAGGGATCATTGAAGAACCAGTCAATGTCGTGGTTGTTCCCGCCCGGACCAGGGTGGGTGTGAGTATCGGTTGCGCTGGCCGGAGCTGTTATGTGGATGGGGTTGTTAGCAGCCTCAGTCATAGTCCTCAACCCGCCATTCGTCGTGCCAATCGATAACGGGGTGCTCATCGGCAAAGCGGATAGGGAGCCACACGTAGTCGGCGATCGCGGTGTTCTCGCCCAGTCCTGCGGCCATCGCCGCCCGGCCATCGCCGGCATCCGACAGCGAGCCACCGCTGGAGCTGCCGCCGTTTGCTTTCGTTGGTGACGCGTCCGGAATCCTGCGATCCTGCGTCATTGACGCCACGACGTCGTAGACGTTTGGCATGTTCTCCGGCAGCTGGGGCAGCCATCGGTCGGCGAGGGCAATGTAGAGGTCCTTTTTGTGTGGATGCTTGAACACACAGCTGATCTGCGACCGGAACGACGTCCGGGAGGGGTCGTCAGGATGTGGGTCGCCGAGAACGGTCCAGGGACCGTGATAGGCAGGCGCCGATGCCACTTCGGAGAAGTTCGGGAAGTACCCGGTGGAGCCGGAAGTGACAAGGTAGTGCACCCCGTGCCGTTCGAAATGGGCGGGTGCCTCCCTGGTAAATGGCGGGCCGGGGTGCGGGAAGTGGGTGGAGAATTCCCCCGTAACGTCGGTGTAGTCGTCCGTCAGCTCTGCGCAGATCAGCTCGGTGTGGACCTTCTCGAAGTAGTAGTACGCCTTCTTGGTGACGGGGTCGATGACGAGATCGAAGTCGCCGGCGCTCATGCCGAGCGGTTCGAGGCCGGCCCGCACGATCTCGTAGGGCCCCAGGACCGAATCGGCGGTGAGCACCGTGGAGCGCTGCGCGCCGTGGCTCCCCTCCCCCATCAACTTGAGCCAGCAGACATACTTGCCGGTGGCCTCATTGAAAAGGATGTGCGGACGGTCCATCTTCTGTGCCGGATGCAGCGGCGACGACGGGTCATCGAGTACCGGCGGGATGATCAACCCGCGGTCATCCCAGTTATAAAGGTCGGTTGAGGAGTAGGCGCGGACACCCCAGTGCCAGTTGCCGCTGCCAGGAGTGGTCTTCTCCTTGTTCTCGCCATACCAGTAGAAGACTCCGTCTTCGTAGTGGATGGAGCCGCCGTGGGCCTGGATGCGGTTGCCGGAGGTGTCCAGCCAGGTTTGGCCGGGACGGTTGGATAAGCGCGCTGTCATGAGCGAACGACTCCTTTGACCAGGATGAAGCACGAGTATGGGCGGGCGTCGCTCGTGATGACGGTAGCGAAGGAGGAACGGGCGAGATCGTAAAATTTGGTTCGCGGGACACGGGCGAGCTCCACCGGCCTGTTCTCGGCCCTGCTGATCAATTGCGTGGCGGACCGGTGTGATTCATACGCCTCTTCAGCCCCTTCGTCGGGGACCATGGCGAACGCCTCGGGAGAAACAAAATCGTCCACGGGAAACAACTGAAGAAGGCTTTCGATGAAGGTCGTGGTGTCGACGCCGAGGGCTTCGAGGGTTCGGGACGGGCCTGAGTGGGCGGGGTAGTTGCGGTCCGCGATGACCAACTGGTCTCCGTGGCCCATGGCTGCGATGGCCCAGAGAAGGTCGGGACCAATTACCGGGGGGATAGTTTTCAGCACGTTGATCCTCGGGGTGTGGCGTGGGCGGGGATGACTTCGCGGGCTCCCTGCCAAGTAACGGCGCGGGCACCAGCGGCATTGGCGCTCGTTGCTGCCCTTTCCAGCTGGTCCCCCAGAGCCAGGCGTGCCGCGAGGGTACCCACGAAGACATCACCTGCCCCGGTGGTGTCCACAACGCGTGCTGACTCACCCGGGACAAGGTATTGCTTGTTGGCATCGAAGACGATGCACCCTTTCGCGCCGAGTGTCACAACCACCGACCGCGCCCCTGAAACTCTCCTGACAGCCTCAGCAAGGATTGTTGGGTCCTGAACAAAGGGGTCAATACCAGCGATGTCCCGGGCCTCGTGTTCGTTCACCACCAAAGGGTCACAGGCGCTGTAGGTCTCCCTGGTCAGCGGGATGACCGGTGCTGCATTCAACACCAGCCGGGCACCGTTGCCGGACGCCAGCTCCGCCGCCGCGTCAGCGCCCGCAGAACCTATTTCCGTCTGCACAATGACAACATCGGATGCGGACAGTGCGGGTTGCAGCTGCCCAAGCAGCGTCCCGTCCACTGCATGGTTGGCGCCCGGAACGACGACAATCGAGTTTTCTCCGTCCGGAGTGACGTGCACGTACGCCGTGCCTGTGCGTGCGTCCTCCAGCGTGGCGACCAAATCTGTCTCTACACCAGCGACTGTTAGCGCCTGAAGGGCCCGGTTGCCTGCTCCATCGGCACCCACGGCACCCACCATCCGGACTTCAACGCCGGCGGCGGCCGCTGCTGCTGCTGCTTGGTTTGCACCTTTACCACCCTGGCCCAAAGTCACCTCTGAGCCGAGCACGGTTTCCCCAGCCGCGGGACGCCGCTCCAACGGAATGATCACGTCTTCGTTTATCGAGCCAAATACTAAAATCGCCATGAAACTTTTTCTCCCTGCCGTTGAATCATGAATTGGCGCGGCTGAGGACATCCCGCAGGTCGCGTTCCAATTCCTTGGTGTCGGGTGCCCGCTCCACGACTGCACTGAGCGGCATGGCGGCCAGGTGCGTGGCGGCAGCGTCGAGCGGCACTCCTGGAAGGTGCTCCCGGAAGACATCCAGAACCGCTGCCCATACCTCTGCGTTGGCGAAGATCTCGCCCAGGACAGTGTCCATGGTGTATTCGATGGGTGCACCGTACTTTTCCGAAAGCGTGTAGCGCCAGGAGTGCGGCCCGGGGCCCACTTCGAGCTCGGCGTTGTCAGGGTGCAGGGGAAGGATGACGGCCGCTGAAGTGCCGGGTGGGACGGTAAGGTCGAGGCTCATCTCGTTGTCCTCGACATGCCAGGAGACTTCGACCCTCCCGCTTGGAGTCTCATGCGCGGCTTTGGCGGACGTGATGCCGCCCCCTGGCTTGGGCGCGATTTGAATTCGTGTCCATCCGGCTTCGATCCGGTTGAGCCCTCCGACAACGCGCTGCAGCCACTCACCAATGGCGCCAAGCGCGTAGTGGTTCAGTGAGGTCATTCCTGTTGCGTGCACCGTGCCGTCGGGGAGCAGAGAGTCCCAGCGCTCCCACATCGTAGTTGCACCCATCGTGACCGGATAAAGGAAAGATGGAGGGGCGGTGTTGAGCAGGAGCTTGTAGGCCTGCTCAAGATGCCCTGTGCTGCTGAGCGCGTGAGTCACGACGTGGGTTCCGGCAAAACCTGTCGAGATCGTGAAATCAGCCTTCTCGATGATCTGCGCGAGCCGATCACCGGCCTTGCACCTTTGGTCCTCATCCAGGATGCCGAACATGATGACCAGGGCATAGGCGGTCGCCGATTCATTGGTGACCCGACCGTTCCGCGACACGTACTCGTCGCGGAATGCGCCACGCACCTTCTCGTGCAAGGCGCGGAACCGGGCGGCATCGTCTTTTTCGCCAAGCAGACGTGAAGTCTCGGCCATCTCGCGGGTTGTCTTGCACAGGTAGGCTGCGGCGATGAGGTGATTATCAGTCTTTCCGTCCCATGGGCGGTCGGCGGGGGCATCCGGATCGAGCCAGTCACCGAACTGGAATCCTGTGTCCCATAGGCCTTTCACATTGAGCAGCGGCTCTACTTGCCGGACGAACGCTGTCATGGAGTCGTAGCTGCGGCGAAGTATGTCCAGGTCGCCGTACTCCTGGTACAGGGCCCAGGGGAGACTGACCGCGACGTCGCTCCACACCGCTGTGGGGCTTGACGGAACGGGGACCATATTGGCGTCCACGTACGGGACAACCCATGGAACACTGCCGGTCTCCTCCTGCTCCGCGGCCAGGTCCTGCAGCCAGGACCCAAGTACGCCACGCACGTCATAGAGGTAGGTTGCCGTTGGCGTAAAGACGTTGAGGTCCCCTGCCCAACCGAGCCTCTCGTCGCGTTGCGGGCAGTCGGTGGGCACTCCAACAAAGTTGCCGCGCATCGACCAGACAACATTCTTGTGCAGCTGGTTAACAAGCTCGTTCGAGGTCTCGAACCAGCCGGTGCGGGGCATGTCGCTATGGACCACGACTGCCGTAAAGGCGTCCTTTTCCGGTGCACCCGGCCACCCGGACACTTCGACGAAGCGGAACCCGTGGAACGTGAAGCCGGGTTCCCAGGTTTCCAGCCCGCCTCCGCCGAGCGTGTACCGGTCCGTGGTCTCGGCACCGCGGTTGGTTTCTGTCTCCAGCTCACCGTCCGGGGTAAGCACCTCGGCGTAGCGAAGCGTTACAGTGCGGCCGGCTTCGCCGGCAACGGCTAACCGGACCCAGCCGGAGACAATCTGTCCGAAGTCGACAATCGTTTTGCCTTGCGGGCTGGTCAGGATGTCGATCGGGGCGATGTCTTCAATCCGTCGGATGGGCGGCGCGGTGGGAAGTTCCAGAGTCTCCAGGTTCCAGTCAAACAGCTGCGCTGAAGCCCATCCGCCGTCGTCGAACCCTGCCTGGTGCCAGCCGTCCGGCTCCAGCCGGGCGTCGTAGGTCTCGCCTGCGTAGATGCCGTTCTTGCGGACTGCCCCCTCGCCTACCCGGAACTGCTCATCGGTGGCGATGATTTCTGTGCGGTCCCCGTATTCCAGCTCCAGCTGGGCGAAAAGTGCCGGCCTGTCGGCGTAGTTGTGGCGCTTCTTTTCCCAAGTCAGGTCTCCGACGGCCCAGCCCTCTCCCACGATGGCGCCCAAGGCATTTTGCCCTGCCACCAGCTGGTCCGTTACGTCGTAGCTGCTGACCATCACCCGGTGCCGGTATGAGGTCCAGCCTGGTGCCAGCACCTCATCGCCCACGCGGCCGCCATTTAGGTATGGCTCCACGATGCCGAGCGCAGTGATCCGCAGCGTTGCCCGCTGCAGCCGATCGTCGACGTCGAACTCCCTGCGGAAGTAGACCGCTGGGTCTCCTGCGTTGGAGGCGCTGCTGCTGCTAATGAATGAGCTTTGGGGTTCAAAAGTCATGGTGGATGTCCTTCCGACCAGAGTGGTGTTGCGTGGAGGAGTGTTCAGGGACGGTGTTCGTCAGCTGACAGGCTTGTTGCGGTATCGGGTCACCAGTTCGGGCGCGGCAATTTGCAGCCTCGAGGGCGGCAGGCCGGCTTTGAGAAGTTCCAGGTCGTCGCAGACCATGTCGCCGATGCTGTAGAAGGCCTCCGGAATTCCTCCCGCCCGGTGCGCGGAGAGGACGGTGTTTTCCTGGTTTCGGAAGGGGCTGTCTGCTGGCAACGGTTCAGTCGGCCACACGTCGACGGCGGCGAAGATCTTTCCCTGTGCGAGACGTTCCAGTAAGGCGTCATAGTCAACGACGTTGGCACGGCTGACAAGAATCAGGCGCGCGCCCGGGGGCAGGAGATCAAGGGCTTCAGCGTTCACGAAATGCAGGTTTTCAGCCGTTGCCGTAGCGAAAACGAAGACGAACTGGCTTTGGGCGAGCGTTTCCTTCAGCGAGCCGGGAATCAGGTCAGCATCCTCGAGAACTGAGGTAGGCAGCCAGGGGTCGTAGACTCGGATGGTGTTGTTGAAGGGCTTCAAGAGGCGATGCAGCGCACGGCCGAGGTTGCCGTAGCCGACAAAGCCAACATTCGCTTTGCGGAGAAGAACGGAATCGTGGTTGCTTCCGGCCACCCACCGCTCCGTACCCTCTCGCATTGCGCGGTCTTCGCGGCTGATGCCCCGAGCGAGGTCCAGGGCCAGGCCCAGAGTGTATTCGGCTACGGCCTGGGAATAGGCCGGTCCGCAGCCAAGCACGCGGATTCCCTGCCGGAACGCTGCAGCATAATCGACGTTGGGGAAGAAGTTCCCTTCCACGTTGATGATGGCCTTGAGGTTTTCCGCTACCTTTATGGTGTCTGCCGGCAGTTCGGGATGTCCCACAATGGCGAAGACGTCCGGCAGGGCTGCCCGGAATGATCCCCCGGACGGTGTGGCCTCGAGGTCCAGAACATCGAATTCCTCGTTGAGGCGAGCCAGTGTTTCTTCCCGGAAAATCCGATCGCGCAACTGGGGGGCGGGTTGGAGGATTACTAGCGGTTTGGGTGTTTGAGGCATTGCTTTCCCTTGTTGCGGTTACTGTCGGAGGGTCGGCGGGCGGTAGGGGGTTAGCGGACGGCCTTCACCCGCAGGATGACGAGTCCGCCAAGAATGGTGAAAACGGCGCCGGCGATGTAGAGAAGGGGGTAATTCTTCTCCATCGCTGCCGAGGTACCAAGGGCCAGTATCAGCGATGCAACGATAGGGGCCAGGGCCTGCGGAATGGTCGTTGCGAACTGAGTGATGCTGACGAACCGGCCTGCATCTGTTTCACGCTCGGGCAGTACATCCAGCAGCAGGGCCTGATCCACCGCGGAGAAGATACCGATACCCAGGTTGGTGAGAAAGGATCCCGCGATCAGGAAGGGCATGTCGGGAGCGAAGGCCATGATGACGGCGCCGAGGGCGAACAGTGCGCCGCCGGCGAGCACGAACGGCTTCCGCCGCTGCAACTTGTCTGAGACGAAACCACTGGCGAGAGCGCCGCCCATGGTGCCGACAATACCTACCAGCCCGACGATGGCCACGATGCCGCCGACCTCAGTGACAGGCAGGCCCAGCCGGGAAGCAAAAAAGAACGCGGTGTAGGTGGTGTTGAGCGTGAGGCCAAAGTAGAACAGGAACCGTCCCAGCCAGTTCCAGGAGAAATCCGGGTGGCGGCGCGGGTTGAATAGGTATTTCGATACAACGGTCTTGACCGTGAGGGGCTGGTCGAAGGTATTGTGGCGGCTGTCGTCCTCATGTACGAGGATCACAAACAGCAGCACCAATACCAGTGCGACGGCGCCCGGAATCAGGAACAGCAGCAAGGACTGGGACGCCAGCGTTCCGCCGATGATGGCGCCAAAGACAGGTGCGGCCATGGAGGCGAAACCTGTCAAGCCTGCGACCTTGCCGCGCTGGAACTCAGGGAGCTGGTCAGCCTGAATGGTGGTGAGGTTGTTCAGGACCTGGCTGAAGCCGATCTGGGCGATGATCCAGCCGATGCCGAGGACCAGGATCGATGGGGCTGTTCCCATGGTAGCCAGTGCCACCAGCCCTAGGAGGGTCCCACCGATCAGCCAGGGACGGCGACGGCCCCACCGGGTGCGGGTGCGGTCGCTGAGTTGACCGCCGAGGGGGCCAAAGATCAGTGCTGCCACCGAACCTGCACCAAGGATGAAGCCGAGGTACTCCTCGTTGTCAGGAGCCAGGTCTTTGACCCGGATGGCCAGAGAGATGGCGATGGGTGTAACAAAGGCGATGTATGCGCCGAATACGGCCAGGACCAGCAGCAGAATCCACCGGCCACTGACCCGGGGAAGACCCCTGCCGTCGTTGTCCGAGCCAAGGGCTGCCGTCAGTTCCTCTGCTTCTACTTCACTCACTGCCCCGGCAAGCGGGAACGCCGTACTGAGGGGAAGTGAATTGTGAGTGTTGGGCTCACTCATTAGGGGGACTCCTTTGTCGTGCCGGGGGGTATTCAGGGTCAGCGCCTCTCAGCAAAGCTGGGATGCAGTCGTGATCTTCCACGACCGGGAACTGCCTTTGAAACGTTTCGGCAAAATGTCTTCCCTAAAAGATAGAACCGCAAGTATCACGTGTCAATAGAAGTGGGGGTTTCGTTGCAGCCATCAGAGGAGAGCCCCGCTGCCCCCTATTTACATTGATCAATTTTGCCACTAGCTTAGTGACGCGTGATACCGTACGCTCCATATCACGTGATACTAGATGTGATGTGGCTCATGCTCGAGTTGTGGTTGTTGGCGCTCGAGTCATAGACCCACTCCAACGCCCACACGTTCCCGCCCCAAGACAAGGAAGTCATCAGTGCAAAAAATTCTTAGAAAACTCGCAGCGGTAGCCACCGTTGCGACGACCGTGCTGGCTCTGGCCAGTTGCAGCCCTGGCTCCCAGGCCGGCGGTGAAGAACCCCAGAACCTGACCCTTCATTTGGCTGCTGCTTCCCCGCCCGGAAACTTCACGATCGGCAACTGGACCGGCGGGGACGCAACACTTTTCCTGTCCGTGTATGACACTGTGATTCACCAGACTTTGGACGGGAAGCTTGAAGGTGGAGTCGCCAAGAAGTGGGAGTACTCGGATGACAAGAAGACCCTAACGTTGTCAATCAGGGATGGCATGAAGTTCACCGACCGCACCCCGGTTAATGCCGAGGCTGTTGTTGCGTCGCTCAGGGCGGCCATGGCAGGGGCCTCAACGAAGGCTAACCTGACCTCGATCGCATCAGTGGAAGCTACGGACAGTTCCACGGTGAAGGTCAGCTTGTCTCGGCCCGACGCTTCTCTAGTCCCGGTGCTAGCAAGTGTCGCCGGTGCCGTCGGAGCCCCCGCAGTACTCACCGCTGAGAGTTCAAAGCTGGAGCCCGTAGGTTCCGGTGCCTACGTCCTCGACAAGGCAAAGACGACAGCTGGTTCGGTCTACACGCTGACCAAGAACCCGGACTACTGGGACGCAGGGGCGTACCCCTATGGGACTGTTGAAACCAAGATTATCGCCGATGCAACGGCCGTGCAGAATGCGATGCTGAGCGGCCAGCTCGACGCAACTTCTGTCTCAAGCGCAGAAGAAGCAAAACAATACCCCGAAAGCCAGTTCTCGAGCGGCCCCACTCCCCCCGCTGCCGTCGGTGGGTTGTTCATCGTCGACCGTGCGGGAAGCGTCGTGCCGGCTCTGGCCGATGTCCGCGTGCGTAAGGCCATTAACCTTGCTATCGATCGCGAGTCGATTCAGAAGAAGCTCATTGGCGCCGAACGGGGCGCGACGAATCAGATGGTCAGCCCCAGTGGAGAGACTTTCGACAAGGACCTCCTGAGCGCGTACCCGTTTGACGTAGATAAGGCCAAGTCCCTCATGGCGGAGGCAGGATACGCCAACGGATTTGCAGTGACGATGCCGAGCACCCCTATCTCTCTGCGTTTCGAATCCGTGCTATCCCAGCAGCTCGGTGCCATCGGCATTAAGGTGAAGTGGGAATCGGTACCGTTCCAGGACTTCTACGCCAAGGTCCTTGGCCGGTCGTATGGCATGTTCTTCATGTTCAACGGTCTGAGTGGGTCCGACGCGCTGGATCTGAACAATAACCTCACAGGTGTCTTCAATCCGTTCAATGCGACAACACCGGAGCTTGACGCTCTTCGTGCAGCGGCGGACGCCGCCCCTGACGCGAAGCAGGTCAGCGCATTCAAGGCGATCAACAAGTACCTCGTTGAGCAGGCATTTTACGCGCCGATCATCGCAGGTGAGGGTGTCTACGTGGTCAAGAAGGGCATCGAATTCACGCCGCCGGTCGCACGAGGACAGAACGTCCTCCCTTTCAAGCCTGTTTCCAAATAGTCCGCACCGCTATTAGTTAGAGACTACTGATGCTGTGCGGGCGAGGCCCCGCACAGCATCACAAGGAGTATCCTGTGATCCCATTTCTTCTCCGCCGCGTCGGCGCCGGACTTGTCCTCATCACCGTCGTTACCGCCATCACGTTTTTCCTGACCTACGGCGCAAACATTCCGGTTGCCCGCAATATCCTCGGCCCTGCAGCGTCCCAGGAACAAATTGACATCCTCAACGGGCAGCTGGGCTTGAACCGTCCCATCCTGGAACAGTATTTCGCCTGGATTGCAGGCGTTTTGCAGGGAGATCTGGGCACGTCATACTACACCAGCGAGCCCGTTGTGCACGCGTTGGCCAGCCGTCTCCCCGTTACTCTTTCCGTTGTGCTTCTCTCGGCTGCCATTACGTTGACTGTCAGTATCTGGCTGGGCGTTGTCGGCGCCGCTCGGGGCGGCGTTGTTGACGCTATCTTGCAGGGAATCTCGACCATCACTTTCGTCTTCCCCGCGATCATTCTGGCCATTGCCATGGTCTACGTTTTCGCCATCTCGCTGAAACTGGTTCCGGCGGTAGGTTATACGTCGTTTGATCATTCACCCGGGCAGTGGTTCGCATCAGTGATTCTGCCCGCGATCATCCTCTCCATCGGAGGCATCGCGGCTCTCGCAGCCCAGATCCGGGGCTCGCTGGTCGACGAACTGAGCAAGGATTACGTCCGGACACTGCGCAGCCGCGGAGTATCGGAAAGGTCCATTCTCCTCAAGCACGCTCTGCGCAATGCGTCCGGGCCAGGATTCACAACGTTTTCGCTTCAGTTCATCTCACTGTTTGGAGCCTCCCTGTTCATCGAGAAAATCTTTGCCCTGCCCGGCTACGGCACCTACGGCTTCAACGCGACCATGCAGTTCGACCTGCCCGCCATGCTCGGCGTAACGCTTTTTGGCGTCGGCCTCGTTGTCGTCATGAATCTCGTCATCGATATAGCCAGCGGGTGGCTCAACCCGAAAGTCAGGATGTCATGACCACACCCTCCATCGGCCAGACCACAGACGTAGGTGCCGCCAACGCCCCCAAACGGATAGGTGCCTTCCGTCGCATTATCAGCACCCCGCTCGGGCTATTCTCAGTCATCATTCTCCTCAGCATCGTCATGCTGGGCATACTGGAACCGGTGCTGCGAGGCCATGATCCGAACACCGCCGAACTTTCAGCCATTAACGCGCCCCCGGGAACTCCGGGTTATTTCCTTGGCGCGGACCAGAACGGCCGCGACATCTGGTCCCGCGTTCTTGCCTCCATCAACGTTTCTGTAATCTCCGCACTGATCGGCTCCGGCGTCGCAGTGGCCATCGGCAGCATATTTGGCCTGATTTCCGGCTATATCGGAAAGCGTCTGGACGGCGTGCTGGCCTGGCTATTCAGCCTCCTCATGACATTTCCCGCCATGATCCTGATCATGGTGCTGCAGCCCATCACGGGCGGGACGTATCAGACCATGATGGCGCTCTTTGGCATCTTCATATCGCCGGGCATCTTCTGGCTGGTAAGAAACCTCGTCATCGGAGTCAAGAATGAGCTGTACGTCGACGCCGCCAAAGTCTCTGGACTATCGAATCGGCGGATCCTGTCCCGGCACGTGCTGTACGTGGTACGAGGCCCGATCATCATTTCAGCGGCATTCATGGCCACCGCCGCCATCGGCATTCAGGCCGGTCTCGCTTTCCTTGGCTTCGGCTCAGGTCAGGACGCGAACTTCGGGACAATGACCGGCGACGCGTTCCTGAACATCTATAGGGCACCCCTTCAGCTCCTCTGGCCTTCCCTGTTCCTTGCCCTGATGAACGCAGCGCTTGTCCTGCTCGGCAATGCATACCGGGACGCACTCGCTGGGCCGCAGGCGGTGGCGCCCCGCCAAAAGAAGAAGCAATCCGCGGCCAAACTTGAAGTCACTAAGCCTCTGGAGGCGCACCCGCAGTCAGCGGAGGTTTCGGCTTCGGCTCGTGCGGAGTTGCTTTCGGTACGCAATCTTCGCGTCTCCTACCCGAATTTGGATGGGACCCGCAAGGAGGTTGTAAAGGGAACGTCCCTGTTCATCCGTCCCGGCGAGATCGTGGGTCTTGTCGGGGAATCGGGGTCCGGCAAATCGCAGACCGCTTTCTCAATTTTGGGGCTCCTTCCCAAACAAGCCGAAGTTTCCGCCGATGTGATGAACCTCGCCGGCGATTCACTCCTCCAGCAGGATGGGAAGCTGTTGCGGCGCATGCGTGGCAGCGTCATCTCCTACATTCCACAGGAACCGATGTCGAACCTGGACCCGTCCTTCACCATCGGCAGCCAACTGGTCGAAGGGCTCAGAGCATCGATGTCCAAGAAGGAAGCCAAGGAAACAGCACTGGCCCTGCTGGCCCGTGTCGGAATCACGGACCCGGAGCGCACCTTCAAGTCCTACCCGCACCAAATATCCGGAGGGATGGCTCAGCGGGTACTCATCGCCGGTGCAGTTGCGCCGAGGCCTAAACTGCTGATTGCCGACGAACCCACCACCGCTCTCGATGTGACCGTGCAGGCGGAAATCCTCGACCTGCTCCGCGATCTCCAGGGTGAGCTTGGCATGGGGGTCCTCCTTGTCACACACAACTTCGGGGTGGTCGCCGACCTTTGCGACAGGGTCCTCGTAATGCGTGACGGTGAGATTGTCGAGGGAGGGCATGTCAGGACCATCTTCCGTAACCCCTCCCACCCCTACACACAGGAACTGATCTCTTCGATCCTGGACGAGGCTACTGTCCGGACCGATCCTGAACTGGTCGGCGTTAAGGAACATAAGTGAACCCTTTATTACAAGTATCGAAGCTGCGGCTGAGCTATCCGGGACGAGGGTTCCGGTCTGCTGCCCCGGAAGTGCTCCGAGGCGTCTCCCTGGACATAGCCCCTGGAGAGACAGTCGGGCTAGTGGGAGAGTCCGGGTCTGGCAAGACCACCCTTGGGCGAGCTGTGCTCGGCCTGGCCGCCCCCACTTCAGGGTCAATCACCTTTGACGGAAACGACATCACAGCAGCCAGCCAGCGAGAGCGCCGGAAACTCGCCCGCGATATCCAGGTTGTGTTCCAGGACCCCTACACCTCACTGAACCCTGCACTCCAAATAGCGGACATCCTCTCCGAACCCCTGATCGCTCAGGGGCAGAAGCCGGCCGATGCTCGACGATCAGTAACGGCCCTCCTCGACAAGGTGGGACTACCGGCCGATTCAGCTGCCCGCTATCCACGAGAATTCAGCGGGGGGCAACGGCAGCGCATAGCCATTGCGCGTGCGCTAGCGTTGCAGCCCCGGCTGATCGTCTGCGACGAGCCCGTTTCAGCACTGGACCTTACTACCCAGGCCCGGATTCTAGACCTCCTCATCGATCTGCAGCGCGAAACCGGGGTTGCCTACCTGTTCATCACCCACGACCTCTCCGTCGTGCGCCATATCAGCCACCGTATAGCCGTAATGTTCCGCGGTGAGCTGGTCGAAACAGGTCCGACAGCGCAGGTTACCGAGGAGCCGGAGAGCAACTACACTCGCAGACTTGTGCTGGCCTCGCCCACCGCCGACCCCGATCGGCAGCGTCAACGCCGGGAGGCCAGACGAATGCTCAGCCACAGCGCTTCCACCACGTGACGGCCGGCATCAGCGGGCGGAGCCGCGGGCCTCAGGCGAACTGGACGGGGCTGCGGGGCGGGGATATCCGAGTATCACGTGTCAAAGGCTTCTATGAGATGATCAAGCTGTGGTAGCGGAAACAGCACAGACGCGGCGGCCAACGAGCTTTGATGTCGCCAAGAGAGCCGGCGTGTCCCGGGCCACTGTCAGTCACATTTTGAACGGGCAGGGTTCACGTTTTCCCGAAGAAACCCGCAACCGCGTCCTAAATGCAGCCACCGAGCTGAAGTACCGGCCATCGCCGGCCGGGAGGGCGCTTGTCACAGGCCGAAGTGACGTTATCGTGGTCGTCATGCCGAACACAACGTTCGGGAGTAACCTTCAGGACCTGGTTGATGAAATCACCAGACTCGCAGACATTCACGGGCTGAGCGTTGTAGTTCGTTTTGCTGGCCGGGATTTTGCCGAGACCCTGACCGCAGTAATGAACTTCCGGCCCGTCGCGGTTGTGAATCTCGGTGGCCTGAACACTGAAGACCAGGCAACTCTGGCAGCGTCAGGCGTGGTGACCAGCCCCAGCGTTGGCTGGACCGCCGGATCTGGAGCAGACCCGAACTATCTGATCGGCCAGAAAATGGCCGAAGAACTACTTCGCGGCGGTCCACGGCCTCTCGTCTACGCTGCCCTGCTTGACGAAAGGACAGACCCTTACGGTCCTGGCCGTTTCGCCGGACTGAAAGCTGTGGCAGATGCCTCCGGGTTGCCACGGCCGGCACGAATTGAAGTTCCCCTCGACATCGTTGGCGCAACCCTGGCCCTTGCTACCGTCTCCGCGGAGGGATCATCCCTTGGAGTGGCCTGCTACAACGACGATGTCGCCATTGCTGTGCTGGCTGCAGGCCGCACACTGGGTCTGGAAACACCAAGGGACCTGGCTGTGATGGGCATGGATGCAACGGAAGTCGGTCAGCTCGTATCGCCCCGGCTGACCACGATGGAAGTTGACACCACCGCGCTGATGAGACAGATCGCTGCGGACCTTGAAGCAGTGAGCAAAAAGTCTGCCCCCACGCGCATATCTGATGGCGACCAGGATTTCCTGACCGTCATACAGGGAGAAACCACCTGATCCCGATTCCAGGACGACGGAAAGTCCTCGGGGCAAAAGCCAGCCATCCGGTCAGGCTCGATCGGAAGCCTAAAGCAATCTAGTGGTGTGTCTCCAAAATAGTTGATGCTTTGAGTGTTAACCTTGTCGTATG
>NZ_JBZAYA010000036.1:0-23403 GCF_058244265.1 Arthrobacter sp. SE2
GAACGACCCCTTCCCGGAATCAGGCGCGTTCCGCCCTGTCTGATCGACCAGAACTAGCAGCCTGACAACGCCCGCTGAGGCCGGGCCTGCCGGTAGAGGTACCTGCCGTGCCCTGCGAAGCCGGCGCCCTCATAAAGGGCCTGGGCGCCAGTATTCGAGGCCATCACCAGTAGCCAGAACTCGGCTACGCCTCGGTGGCCGCCCGCTTCCAGAAGCGCACCCAGCACCCGCCGCCCGAAGCCTTGGCGACGGTGTCCCGCCTCGGTTGCCATGCAGTAGATGCCTCCCTTGCCGTCCACCAGGGCGAGGCGCCCGACGGCGGCTGGGGCGCCGTCGTCGTCCCTCACGAGGGCGTAGACCGAGGGGCAAGACACAAGGATCTTCCGCGCGATCTCCAGCTCGGCGTCGCCGCCGCGGCCATCAACGGACCACCACAGCCGCAGCCACTCTTCGGACGGCTCCTCGGAGATCTCGACGTCGTTCGAAAGGTCACCGAGCCGGGTAGCTGGAAGGATGCCGCCCGGGCGGACCATGATGAGGGTCTCGGACTGCCGGGTGAATCGCTGCGCATCGAGCACCGCGTTGAGGCCCGTGCTCCGTTCGTCGTCGAAAACCTGGAAGATCAGCGGCAGGCGCCGGGAGCGATACCACTGCGTGGCGGCCCGTACTGCCGACTCGTGGTCATCGGCCTGTTCCTTGGGCCAGACCGAGTTTGCCCGCTGTGTGACACCTCCGGCGGCCCGCATGACCCATCCCCCGGCGTCCTCACGGTCCGGAGCGGGCCATGCCCGGTCCATGAGCTCCTCGATCGATGTAAGGCTCATTTCCTGTGCCACGCGTCCTCCCCAAAATCAGTCGACGTCATGCTACGCCGGAGGCCCCCGCAATGTGCGGGGGCCTCCGGGTTGCTTCTAGGTTTTCCAGCTACTCCGGCTTGGCTGCCGGTGCTGCCTGCGCCTTGGCTTCAGGCTTGAAGTCAACTCCGGCTTCCTTGCGCTGCTGCGCCGTGATGGGCGCAGGAGCAGCGGTCAGGGGGTCGTAGCCGCCGCCCGACTTCGGGAAAGCGATGACGTCGCGGATCGAGTCCACGCCGGCCAGCAGGGCCACGACGCGGTCCCAACCGAAAGCCATGCCGCCGTGGGGAGGTGCGCCGTACTTGAATCCCTCGAGCAGGAAGCCGAACTTGGTCTGCGCGTCTTCCTTGTCCAGGCCCATGAGCTCGAAAACGCGCTCCTGGACATCGGCCTCGTGGATACGGATGGATCCGCCGCCGATTTCGTTGCCGTTGCACACGATGTCGTAGGCGTAAGACAGTGCCGCTTCCGGGTCCTTGTCAAAGGAGTCAAGGAACTCGGGCTTCGGAGAGGTGAAGGCGTGATGCAGGGCCGTCCACTGTCCGCCACCCACCGCGACGTCACCCGAGGCGACGGCTGCGGCTGCGGGTTCGAACATCGGAGCGTCGACGATCCAGACGAAAGCCCAATCCTCGGGGTCGATCAGGCCGGTGCGGTGGCCGATCTCGACGCGGGCAGCGCCCAGCAGGGCGCGGGACGGGGATTTCTCGCCAGCGGCGAAGAAGATGCAGTCGCCGGGCTTTGCGCCCACGGCGTCGGCCAGGCCGGCCCGCTCGGTGTCCGTGAGGTTCTTGGCAACGGGGCCCGTGAGCTCGCCGTCCTCCTTGAACAGCACGTACGCAAGACCCTTGGCGCCACGCTGCTTGGCCCACTCCTGCCAGGCATCCAGCGCGCGGCGGGCCTGCGAGGCTCCGCCGGGCATGACGACGGCGCCGACGTAGGGCGCCTTGAAGACGCCGAAGTTCGTGTCCTTGAAGAACTCCGTCAACTCGGTGAGCTCAAGGCCGAAGCGCAGGTCCGGTTTGTCGGAGCCGTACTTGGCCATGGCCTCGTGGTAGGTCATGCGGCGGATCGGCGTCGGGATTTCGACGTCGATCAGCTGCCACAGTGCCTTGACGATGCTTTCGCCGAGCTCAATGACGTCGTCCTGGTCAACGAAGCTGGCTTCGATGTCGAGCTGGGTGAATTCCGGCTGGCGGTCCGCACGGAAGTCTTCGTCGCGGTAGCAACGGGCGATCTGGTAGTACTTTTCGAAACCACCGACCTGGAGCAGCTGCTTGAAAAGCTGCGGCGACTGCGGAAGCGCGTACCAGGAACCCGGGGCCAGACGCGCCGGGACAACGAAGTCACGGGCGCCTTCCGGCGTCGAACGCGTCAGCGTGGGAGTTTCGATCTCCACGTAACCCTGCTGGTGAAGCAGTTCGCGGGCCACGCGGTTCGCTTCGGAACGCAGGCGCAGGTTCCGGGCGGGGCCGGGGCGGCGCAGGTCAAGGTAGCGGTGCTTGAGGCGTGCTTCCTCACCGACCTCGACGTGCTCGTCGATCTGGAACGGCAGCGGGTCCGAGGTGTTGAGGATCACCACTTTCTCGGCGATGACCTCGATCTCGCCCGTGGCGAGGTGCGGGTTCTCGTTGCCCTCGGGACGCTTGCTCACGGTGCCCACGATCTGCAGCACGTATTCGTTGCGCAGGCCGTGGAAGACCTCTTCCTCGCGGACAACCACCTGGGCGACACCGGACGCGTCACGCAGATCGACGAAGGCCACGCCACCGTGATCTCGGCGGCGGCCTACCCAGCCTGCCAGGGTGACGGTCTGTCCAATGTGCTCGGAACGCAAGGATCCGAGGTCATGTGTGCGCAGCACAGCATTCCTTTCAACATGATTTTCAGCGGATCATGGCTAAACGATCCCGTTCGAGTTTACCCGTATGAATGAATCGTGGCCGCCACGGAGCGCTTCCCTCCCCCGGTTGACGCCTGCGGGGTTTCGCCTTTGAGGCGCCGGTTAGTGCCTAGCGCGTGGTGATGCGGACGTGGAGATCCTCCGGCGACGGCTCCCAGCTGGCCGGATCCGCGTCGACTTGCTCTCCGGTGCGGATGTCCTTTACCTGGTGCTTGCCGTCGTCGTCCGTGAACCAGACGAAAGGAATGCCGCGTCGGTCGGCGAATTTGATCTGCTTGCCGAACTTCTCGGCCTTCGCCGCAACCTCGGTTGAGATCCCCCGCCCGCGCAGCTGGGCCGCGACGTCCTGGGCAGCAGACCAGCTGTCGTCGTTGTTCAGGGCCACAAGCACTGCCGTGGGCACCGAGCGCGACGCCGTCGCGAATTCCTGGCTCAGGATGCGGGACACGAGGCGGGTCACGCCGATCGACAGTCCGACGCCGGGGAACTTGCGGTTGCCCTTGCTGGCGAGGGCGTCGTAGCGGCCTCCGGAGCAAATGGAACCGAGTTGCTCGTGCCCTACCAGGACGGTTTCGACGACGGTGCCGGTGTAGTAGTCCAGGCCCCGGGCGATGCTGAGGTCGGCAACAACCTTGCCCGGGGCGCGCTGCACGGCAGCCTCGATGACTTGTTCGAGCTCGCTGAGGCCTTCTTCGAGGAGCTCGTCGGTGACACCGAGGGCGCGGACCTGTGCCACAAAGGACGTGTCCTCCGTGCGGATGCTTGCGAGCTTCAAGGCAAGTGCCGCCTGCTCGTCCGTGGCACCCAGCTCGTTCTTAAGCAGTTCAGCGACTTTCGCTTCGCCGATCTTCTCGAGCTTGTCGATGCTGCGAAGCACGCCGGCAGTGTCCGTCAGGCCGATACCGCGGTAGAAGCCCTCGGCCAACTTGCGGTTGTTGATCCGCAGGCGGAAATCCGGGATGGGAAGGGCACTCAGCGCTTCGGCAATGACGAGGGCAATCTCAACGTCGTAGCGGAAAGGCAGCTCGCCGTCGCCCACGACGTCGATGTCCGCCTGCGTGAACTCGCGCGCGCGTCCTTCCTGCGGACGCTCCCCCCGCCACACTTTCTGGATCTGGTAGCGGCGGAACGGGAAGGCGAGGTAACCGGCGTTCTCGACAACGTAGCGCGCAAACGGCACCGTGAGGTCGAAGTGGAGGGCCAGTGCGTTGGGATCCGCCTTGTCCGACTTTCCGCCCTCGCCGGCGCCGTCCTCGTCTTCCTGCAGGCGGCTCAGGCCGTATACCTCTTTGTCGATCTCGCCCTTGCGCAGGAGCTGGCCCACTGTCTCAACAGCGCGGGTTTCGATCGAAGAGAAGCCATGGAGTTCGAACGTCTTGCGCAACGTGTCCAGGACATGCAGTTCCACCAACCGCTCCTGGGGAAGCCACTCGGGGAATCCGGACAGGGAAGCGGTACGGGCCATGGTGGAAATTTCTCCTCAATGATTGCGCGGGCCGGACCTGGCACCACGAACCACTGGCCGATTCGGCTCAGGTTAGGCGGGCGTCCAGCCAGTCATGCATAAACTATGTGCGGCAGCCAGTTTATGCTTTCGGTGCCTGCACATCTAATGCGGGCACCCGGGTTCGGCCTGCCTGCGATGGAAGCTCGTCCAGACAACCAGGAGGACCCTTGTCTACAAGGCCGCGGGACAACCGTGAAGCCAAACGGCGCATCAGGCAGATGGAGGCCAAGCGCGAGCTTCGGCGTGCACAGGGCAAGCGCCG
The DNA here is from genome assembly GCF_058244265.1 of Arthrobacter sp. SE2. Classification (NCBI taxonomy): domain Bacteria; kingdom Bacillati; phylum Actinomycetota; class Actinomycetes; order Micrococcales; family Micrococcaceae; genus Arthrobacter; species Arthrobacter sp. SE2. The sequence continues at coordinate 4,527 of NZ_JBZAYA010000036.1, forward strand.
GCGCCGGGACAATGTGATCGCCGTCGGCGTGGGCGCCGCCGCCCTGATTACCGCCGTCGTGCTCCAACTCACGGTGTTCAACTCGAACCCGAGCGAATCGGAGTTCGCAGCGGCGCAGGCCGGGCTGAGTTCGCCGTCCGCCTCTGCGAACCCATCCGCTTCCGCCGCAGCAACCGGCTCGAATAGTGCCGGCATTCCCAAAGCCGACACAGCCGCGGGTATGACGTTCACTGGCCAGCTCAGCCTCAATGGAGGGGCCGTCGGCGTCGAACTGAACGGCACAACGGCTCCGCAGGCTGCAGCCGTGTTCAAATCCCTCACTGACGCGAGTTACTACAGCGGGCTCAAGTGCCCTCGACTGACCACCGCGGACAACTTCTCGGTGCTGCAGTGCGGCGCCAAGGGAACGGACACCACCGACGACCCCAACTTCCACTGGGGACCGCTGGAGAACACCCCCGCCAACAACACCTACCCGGCCGGAACCATCGCGGTCGCCCGGACCGGCAACAACGCCTACGGCAACGGGCACCAATTCTTCATCGTGTACAAGGACACGGTCATTCCCCCGGATTCCGCCGGCGGGTACACGATCGTCGGCAAGGTGACGAGCGGCATGGATATCGTGACGAAGATCGCCCAGGCAGGTATTAATCCGGGTAGCAGCGCCACCGACGGCGCCCCTGTGGCACCTGTCACGATAGACTCGTTTTCTCTGAAGTAACCAGCCCGGGCCACGGTCCACGGCGCGTTACCTTAGTAATCCCTCCAAGCGAAAGACTTTTAGCGGTGACAGACAGTCAGAAATCCGACGAAACTGCAGTAGTGGCCAACGACGAAGAAACCCAGGCTCCGGTAGCTGAGCAAACCGGCGGCGAGCCAGCTGCCCCGGTAGCCGACGCGGCAGAATCCGCAGCCCCGGTAGCTGACGCTGCCGAGTCCGTAGCTGCCCCGGCAGAGCCCGCCGTCCCGGTAGCCGACGCGGCAGAACCCGCAGCCCCGGCAGAGCCCGCCGCCAAGCCTGCTTCTCCGGCGCCACGACCGGCCCCCTCGCATGCGCCTTCTCCCGCGGCATTTGCTGCCCGCCCGAAAGCTTCAACCAGCGTGATTCCGGCGGCGCCGGCAGCCCAGCCTACGGCGGTGTCCCTGGCGGAAGCCGCCAAGTGGGGGCGCGCCGAGGGTGACGGCCACGTCTTCCTGGCCATCGACGGCGAAGAGCAGCCGGTGGGACAGTACCCGGGAGTGAGCACCGACGAGGCGCTGGCGTACTTCGCCCGGAAGTACGACGACGTGGTTGCGCAGATCGTTTTGATGGAACACCGCGTCGAGTCCAAGGCCCCGGCCACGGACATGCAGAAGACGGTCGAGCACCTGCGCGAGCAGCTGGCCGAGCGCAACATGGTGGGAGACATCCGCACTGCGGAAGCCCGTCTGGATGCCCTCGCCGGACAGATTTCCGAACTGGAAAAGTCCGAGAAGGCAGCGCACGACGCCGCACGCTCCGCGGAACTCGCGGCCCGCGAGGCGATCGTTGCCGAAGCAGAATCCATCGCGTCCCAGGATCCGTCCCAGGTCCAGTGGAAGACGTCCAGCGCCCGCATGAACGAACTCTTCGAGAGCTGGAAAACAGCCCAGAAGAACGGCATCCGGCTTGGACGAAGCAACGAGGACGCATTGTGGAAGCGGTTCCGCTCGGCTCGTACCGTTTTTGACCGCCACCGCCGCGCCTACTTCTCCCAATTGGACAGCACCAACTCGGCCGCCAAGGTCGCCAAGGAACAGCTGATCGTCGAGGCCGAAGCACTCTCCAGCTCCACGGACTGGGGTTTCGCGGCGGGCGAATACCGCCGGCTCATGGACCAGTGGAAGGCCACGCCCCGCGCCAGCCGCAAGGACGACGACGCCCTCTGGCTCAGGTTCCGTGCCGCGCAGGATGTCTTCTTCAGCAACCGCCAGGCTGCCAACGACGAGATCGACCAGCAGTACACAGCGAACCTTTCCGTCAAGGAAGAACTCGTTGTCGAGGCCCAGGCCCTTCTGCCGATCATGGACCTCAATGCTGCCAAGAAGGCTCTGCAGTCCATCCGCGACCGCTGGGAAGAAGCCGGAAAGGTCCCCCGCGCCGACATGGGCAGGATCGAAGCCGGCCTGCGCAAGGTTGAGGATGCCGTCCGCGAAGCCGAAGAGGATAAGTGGCGCCGGAGCAATCCGGAGACCAAGGCCCGTACCAACAGCGCCCTGTCGCAGCTGGAGGCGGCCATCGCCGGCCTGAGGGAAGACCTGGAAAAGGCAGAAAAGGCCGGAGACCAGCGCCGCATCAGGAATGCACGTGAGGCCCTCGAGGCCCGCGAGGCTTGGCTTGACCAGATCCAGCGCTCGGCCAGCGATCTCGCCTAGCAGTAAGGGCTGACAGTCCTAACGGAGCTGACAGGCCCCGTCCCGGTTATCCACATAACCAGGCCGGGGCCTGTTCCCGTTGCGGCGGCCACGCGATGATTGCTGAATGGCCCCAGGACTCCCGCCTCCGCAACAACAGGACTTCCTTTCCCAGGAGCTGTACGCGCCTAGCCCGATGTTCACGTGGGCTGAGCTTCAATCGATGGCCGCGGACGGGGTGCTCACCCCGCTGTACGAGAAGAGCTTCACTCCTCCCGGGCTGGATGTCACGCCGAGACTCCGCGCCCGCGCGGCGGCCCTGGTGGTTTCGGATCGCATTCGCAGGAAGGTCATTGCGGGCCGCATGACGGCGGCATGGATCTACGGTTGCGCGGATGCCCCTGAGAGGCTTTCGCTCCTGGTGGACGCCAAACACCGTATATCGAGCCTGCGCTCGGCCCGAGGCTGCATTCTGCACGAAGTCCGCTTGGGCCAACTGGACGTGGTCAGCATCGGCGGGCTGCTCGTGACGAGTCCCCTGCGGACGGCCGTGGATGTGGCCCTACACGTCGAAGCCAGCAGGGCCGTGCCCGCGCTGCGAATGATGCTCTCCCAGGACGAGTTGGGTGTGCGGTTGCGGCTCTTGACCCTCGCGGTGGAGGCGTCCGCGAGGGTGCCCCACAAGAAGGCTGCTTTGCGCAAGCTCGCCGCCCTGGCTCCGATCGCCGACGCGCGGCCGACCAGTGTATTCCCACCGGAGGCGGCCGCTTGAGTTGCTGCGGCTCAGCTCCTCCTGCGGTTGCCCGTGGTCCTGTAGACATCGAAGACGCCGTCGATCCTGCGCACGGCACTGAGCACGTGGTGCAGGTACTTCGGATCGCCCATTTCGAAAGCGAAGCGGGAGATGGCTACCCGGTCGCTGGACGTATGCACCGAAGCAGCCAGGATGTTGACGTGGTTTTCCGACAGCACGCGGGTGACGTCTGAGAGCAACGACTTCCGGTCCAGTGCTTCCACCTGGATCTCAACCAGGAAGACGCTGGACTGGGTCGGAGCCCATTCAACCTCGACGATACGATCGGGCTGGTCACGGAGATCCGAGACATTCGTACAGTCCGTGCGGTGTACCGACACGCCCGAGCCCCGCGTCACGAAGCCGAGGATCGGATCGGGCGGTACCGGCGTGCAGCAACGGGCCAGCTTCACCCAGACGTCGCCTACGCCGCGCACGATGACGCCGGAGTCCGAGTAGCGGGTCTTCTGGAGTTGCGAGGGAATACTGACTTCGTCCAGGTCCTCATCGGGCGTCTCATGGCCGCCAAGGTGCTCCATGAGTTTTTCCATGACGGACTGAGCCGAAGTATGACCATCGCCCACACCGGCATACAGGCCGGAGATGTCGACGTAGTGGAATTCCTCCGCCACCGTGGACAGGGCGTCATGCGTCATGAGCCGTTGCAGGGGCAGGTTCTGCTTACGCATCGCCCGTGTCAGCTGGTCCTTGCCGCGCTCGATGGCCTCTTCGCGGCGTTCCTTGCTGAACCATTGCCGGATCTTGTTGCGTGCCCGGGCGCTCTTGACGAAGTGCTGCCAGTCCTGGCTCGGTCCAGCGCCCTCGGCCTTGGAGGTGAAGATCTCCACCCAGTCGCCGTGGTTGAGCTCGCTGTTGAGCGGAACCAGCTTGCCGTTGACGCGCGCACCGATGGTCCGGTGACCCACTTCGGTGTGCACCGCGTAAGCGAAGTCCACCGGCGTCGATCCTGCGGGAAGGGCCATGACCTCGCCCTTGGGGGTGAAGACGAACACTTCCCGGGCATTGATCTCAAAACGCAGCGAGTCCAGGAATTCGCCCGGATCCGACGTTTCCTGCTGCCAGTCGACCAAGGAACGCAACCATCCCATGTCGCCGTCCTTGGGACTCCCCGGGCCTACGGCGGTCCGGTTGGGCTGGTCCTTGTACTTCCAGTGCGCCGCCACGCCATACTCGGCCCTGCGGTGCATTTCGTGGGTACGGATCTGGATCTCGACCGGCTTGCCACCGGGCCCGATGACGGTGGTGTGCAAGGACTGGTACATGTTGAACTTCGGCATGGCGATGTAGTCCTTGAACCGCCCCGGCAGGGGGTTCCAGCGCGAATGCAAGGTGCCAAGGGCCGCGTAACAGTCACGGACCGAGTCCACGAGGACGCGCACGCCCATGAGGTCGTTGATGTCGTCGAAGTCCTTGTCCCGGACGATCATCTTCTGGTAAATCGAGTAGTAATGCTTGGGGCGTCCCGTGATGGTGGCCTTAATGCGGGCGACGCGCAGGTCTTCGGCAATCTGGTTGCGGATGACGCTCAGGCTCTTCTCGCGCTCCGGAGTGCGGTCCCCCACCATCCGGACGATCTCTTCATACACCTTCGGGTACAAGGCGGCGAAGGAGAGATCCTCGAGTTCCCATTTGATGGTGTTCATGCCGAGGCGGTGGGCCAGCGGCGCAAAGATCTCAAGCGTTTCGCGGGCTTTGCGTGCGGATGATTCGGCGGAAACGAAGCGCCACGTACGGGCATTGTGCAGCCGGTCCGCGAGCTTGATCATCAGCACCCGGATGTCCTTGGCCATCGCCACAACCATCTTGCGGACGGTCTCGGACTGTGCGGCCTCACCGAATTGGACCTTGTCCAGCTTGGTGACGCCGTCCACGAGCATCGCGACCTCCGGGCCGAAATCGCGCGTCAGGTCAGCGAGCGTGTAGGGAGTGTCCTCCACGGTGTCGTGCAAGAGCGCAGCGGCCAAGGTTGTGCCGGTGAGCCCCAATTCAGCCAGGATCGTGGCCACTGCCACGGGGTGGGTGATGTACGGATCGCCGCTCTTCCGCTTCTGCCCCTGATGGCTTCGCTCGGCTACGGTGAAGGCCCGCTGGATGAGATCGAGGTCTTCCTTGGGGTTGTTTGCCCGAACGGTCCGAAGGAGCGGCTCAAGGATGGGCGAATAGGTGCTCGTGCCGCGTCCAGTCAATTTCGCTAGCCTGGAGCGCGTCCGCTCGCGCCGTCCGGGGAACGTCGGGCGCACGCCCGGGCTGTCCACGGGCACACCATCCACTGTGCTTCCCGTAGCTGCAGTTGCGGTGCCGGGCACGCGGCTTAGGCCGTCCTCTCCGCCCGCCGGCAGAGCCGACGTCGTACGTTCCTCCACAAAAGCACCTCTCACGACTGACTTAATTCTCCCAGTCTATTCCCGCCGGTGACCTGTCCAAGAACCGGTACCCAGATGACGGAGCCGGGAACGGAAAGGGCCGGCCACCGCCTTTCAGCGGTGGCCGGCCCTTCAGGAGGAAACCAGGCTAAACGGCGGCGGCTTCCGAGTTCGCGCTGGCGGCTGCCGCGCGTCGGGTAGCTACCTTCTTGGCCTGCTTCTGCAACTCGGGTTCGCTCTGGCGCAGCCAGGCGTAGAGCGGAGCCGCGATGAAGATCGTGGCCGCGGTACCGATCAGGATGCCGACGAAGAGCGCGAGGGACAGGTCGCGGAGCGTGCCTGCGCCCAAGAGTCCGGCACCGATGAACAGAATCGCGGCGACGGGCAATACTGCCACCATCATGGTGTTGATGGAACGCACCAGGGTCTGGTTGACGGCAAGGTTGACCTCTTCGGCAAAAGTGCGCCGGCTGGAGGTGTTGATGTCCGAGGTGTTTTCACGGATCTTGTCGAAAACCACCACGGTGTCGTAAAGCGAGTAGCTGAGAACCGTCAGGAAGCCGATGATGGCCGACGGGGTCACCTCGAAGTCGCTCAAGGAGTAGATACCGGCCGTGCAGAACATCGTGACCAGCATGCCCGCAAGGGCAGAAACCGACATCTTCCAGGTACGGAAGTACAAAGCCATCAAAAGAGCGGCCAGGCCTACGAACACCGCGAGGCCGATCAGCGCCTGCTTCGTGACATCCTGCCCCCAGGTGGGGCCGATGAAGGTCGAGGTGACCTGGTTTTCGGTGACTCCGTAGGCCTTTGCGAGATCCATTTTGATCTTGATGGTTTGGTCATCGCTGAGTTTGTCGGTCTGGATACGCATGGTGCTGCCGGCGACGTTGGCAACGCGCGGAGCGGCACCGGAAACGACGTCGTGAACTGCCTTTTCGCCCACCGCGGAATCGGTGGTCTTCACGTTGGACACCGTGAACTCGGAACCGCCCCGGAAGTCGATTCCGAGGTTGTAGCCGCCCTTGACCACCGGCAGGAGGATGGAGATCGCCACCGCCACCGCGGCAATGATGAACCAGATCTTCTTGCTGGATACGAAGTTGTAAGAGCGCTTGCCCGTGTAGAGCTCGTTACCGAACTTTGCGAAGCTCGTGGTCATTACTTCTCCTCCTTGGTGCCGTTGGAAGAACCAGCCAGCTGAGCTTGCTTCTCGGCAAGGCGGCGCTCGGCGATGGTCATGCGGCGCTCGGCCTCCGCGGCAGCACCGGTGTTGCGGGCGCGAACGACGGCGGGCTTCTCCGTAGGCGTGCGGAGCCTGCCGCCACCGCGGTACAGCGGCACGGCGCCTAGGCGCTCAGGGTCGAGGCCCGAGAATCGGTGACCTTCCCCGAAGAACTTGGTCCGGGACAGCACCTGGAGCGTGGGGTGCGTGAACATGAACACGACCAGGAGGTCGGCCAACGCAGTGAGGCCAAGGGTGAAGGCGAAGCCGCGGACGTTTCCAACAGCGACGAAGTACAACACCAAAGCAGCAAGCAGGTTGACGGCCTTGGACGCAAGCACCGTGCGCTTGGCTCGCTTCCAACCATTCGCGACGGCGGACACGAGGCCCTTGCCCTCACGAAGTTCGTCGCGGATGCGTTCGAAGTACACGATGAAGGAGTCGGCTGTTTGACCAATGGCCACGATGAGACCTGCCACACCGGCCAGCGACAGCCGGTAGTTTTCAGTCCAGCCAAGGATCGCGATGGCGAGGTACGTGAGTCCGCCCGCCACCACGAGGGAGAGGATCGTGACGAAGCCCAGGGCCCGGTACTGGAAGAGGGAATAGACCACGACGAGCAGAAGACCGATCACACCGGCCATCAGTCCCAGACGAAGCTGCTCGCCACCGAGGGTCGCGGAAATCTGTTCCTCGGACTGGATATCGAAGCTGATGGGCAAAGCGCCGTAGCGGAGCTGGTCCGACAAGGCCCGCGCGGAGGCTTGCGTAAAGTTACCGGTGATCTGCGGCTTGCCGTCGGTGATGACGGCGAGGGAACGCGGCGCGGAAATGACCTGGTCATCCAGGACGATGGCGAACTGGGCCTTGGGGTCGTTGCCGCCCTGTGCCTGCGATGCCACGTAGAACTGGTTGAGCCTCTGGGTAACGTCCTTGAAGGTCTTGGTGGCGTTGGCATCGAAGGTGATCGTCACGCCCCACGCATTGGTAACCGAGCCTTGTGCGCCCTGGACGGGATCGAAGGAGGACGAAACGATGTCCTGGCCCTTTACCTCGACCGGGCCAAGGATGTACTTAACGGCAGGAGTCTTGGCCGTTGCCGGCTCGCAGGTCACCAGCGGCTTGGCCGGATCCGACCGCGGCTGCTTGTCCTGGGCCGGATTGACGCAATCCAGGGCTTCGAAGGCCTTGTAGACGTCCGCTGTCACCCAGTTGCTGTCGCTGGCGTTGGCCGGGGCAGCCGTTGGCTTCGGCAGGCTTGCGTCAGGTGTCCGTGATGCGACCGGAACGGCCGCAGGGTCGCCCGTGGTGATCACCGGGCGGAAGTTCATGTCGGCAGATGCCTGGATCAGTGCGCGGGTTTCCGAACTTGGCGTGCCTGGGAGGCTCACCACGACGTTGCGGCCGGACTGCGTGGTGATTTCCGCTTCGGCGACACCGGAGCTGTCAACGCGTTGGCGGATAATCGCGACGGCCTGGTTCAACTGTTCTTCGTTGATGCCCGTGGATCCTTCGACCTTGGGCGCGAGAATCATTTGCGTACCGCCCTCGAGGTCAAGCGCGAGCTTTGGGGCCCAGCTGGCGTGACCTGTGATGACGCCGCCACCGAGGACTGCTGTCAGTACAGCGAATATTGCGACAAGCCAGATCAGCACCCTGCGGGCTGCATTTTTGTGGCCGGTTCGTGCCATGTTCGATCTTCCTGTTGATGACGGAACAGCCGCCGACGTGCACTTGTGAGCGCAGGCCGGCGGCGATTCATTGCCGTAGAACAATTCCCGCTTGTAGAGCGGGTACGGGCTAGTTGTCCTTCTTGCCTTCGTCGTTCAGGCGCTTGAGGGTTTCGTCCGGGGTCTCCGCGGATGCCGAGGCATCGGCGTCCGCGGCAGTCAGCGACGACGCGTCGTCCGGAACGTCAACTGCGGCCTCCTCGACGGGCTCAACGATCTTGGTAACGGCCTGGCGGTGCACGGTGGCGAGGTTGCCCGGAGACAGTTCAAGGACAACCTTGTTCTCAGTGTCGTCCATCGAAACGATTCGGCCGAACAGTCCGAAACTGGTCATGACATCAACGCCAGGAGCGAACTGGGACTGCAGCTTGGCCTGCGTTTGCTGCGTCTTTTTGTTGCGCCGGAACATCATGAAGATGAAGACGCCAAGCATGGCAAACAGCAGGATTGTCATTGGATCCACAGGGAAGTTCCGTTCTTTACTTACGTTTTTGGTTTCACGGCCATGTCTGCCCGGTGGATCCGGCGGCCGAGGAGCTTTCGCCCACGTGGCCGCACAATGCTCCGACGGGCGGGCACAGAACCAAGGACTCGAACGTGCCGAGTGTCATACCAGTCTAGAGGGTTAAGCTGAATGGATCGTGCTATCGGCCGGTGTCGATGCTTTCCGCCCCGTTTTCGCTGTCTTCGAACAACGCCAGCGGGTCCTGCCCGAACACTCCTGGCGGAACCGCATAACCAAGGTGGGTCCAGGCGGACGCCATGGCAATCCTGCCGCGCGGCGTCCGTCCCAAAAGGCCTTCGCGCACCAGGTACGGCTCAGCGACAGTCTCGACGGTCTCGGGTTCCTCCCCGACGGCGATCGCGAGGGTGGAGAGCCCCACGGGGCCACCGTTGAACTTGAGGATCAGCGCCTCCAAAACGGCACGGTCCAGGCGATCCAAGCCACGCTCATCCACCTCATACATGTCCAGCGCGGCGGAGGCGGCACGGGCATCGATCTGCTCGATGCCGTGGACCAAAGCCCAGTCCCGGACACGGCGCAGCAGCCGGTTGGCGATACGAGGAGTTCCACGGGAACGGCCCGCGATCTCGCTGAACCCGGCCGAGTTGACCTTCAGGTCAAGCAATCCGGCTGAGCGACGCAGAACCAATTCAAGCTCCGCTACGGAATAGAACTCCAAGTGCCCGGTGAAACCAAAGCGGTCACGCAGCGGACCAGGCAAGAGCCCGGCCCGCGTGGTGGCGCCAACTAGGGTGAAAGGCGGCAGCTCAAGCGGAATGGCAGTGGCGCCCGCGCCCTTGCCCACCACGATGTCCACCCGGAAATCTTCCATGGCCATGTACAGCATTTCTTCTGCAGGCCGGGACATCCGGTGGATTTCGTCGAGGAACAGGACCTCGCCCTCGGAGAGTGAGGAGAGGATGGCTGCGAGATCTCCCGCGTGCTGGATGGCAGGCCCGCTGCTGATACGCAGGGGGGCGTTCATCTCGGCGGCGATGATCATGGAGAGCGTGGTCTTGCCCAGCCCCGGGGGGCCAGAAAGCAGGACGTGGTCCGCGCTGCGGCCGCGCATTCTCGAGGCTTCCAGTACGAGCGAGAGTTGCTTTCGGACGCGGTGCTGGCCTACGAAGTCGTGCAGGTTCTTCGGGCGCAGTGCGGCCTCGATGATGCGCTCCTCGGGTTCCTCTCCCCCGGTAACGAGGGACTGCTCAGCCACGGCTGCCTACCCGGTTTCCGGCGCGTGCGCCGTCCTGCCCCAGCCAGCGAAGGGTTGCACGCAGGATCTGGGCGACGTTGCCAGCGTCGGCGAGTTCCGCGGAATCGGCCATTGCCTTGTCGATACTGCCGGCGGCGTCCTTCTCCGACCAGCCGAGGCTTGTCATTGCAGCGACCACCTGCGGCTTCCAGACGGACTCGGCCGCGACGGCTGGGACGGCCCCTGGCGCGGTGCCGTGAGGAACGAGTTTGCCCGCAAGTTCCAGGACGATCCTGCCGGCCACCTTCGGCCCGATGCCAGGGACCTTGGTGAATGACTTGGCGTCACCGGAATGGGCGGCCACACGGATCTCTTCGGGCTCATGGACCGCGAGGACCGCGAGGGCCAGGCGCGGCCCCACCCCGCTCACGCTGAGAAGTACATCGAAAACTTCGCGCTCGTCATCGTTCGAGAATCCAAAGAGCGTCAGGGAGTCCTCCCGGACGATCAACGAAGTGAAGAGCTTCGCTTCCTCGCCGACATGCAGGTGGCTGAGGGTTTGGGGCGTAGCGTAGACGCTCATACCGGCACCGTTGAGATCGATGACGGCCGTGGAGAGACTGACGTGTGCCACGGTTCCGCGGAGAAAACTGATCAAGACCCGGCTCCTGAAGTACTGCCCCGTGCATGCTGCGCCGCGGGCTATCCGAACATATCTACGAATACCCTAGCAAGGGCCACCGACATTTACCGGCCGCGGCGCGCTTTCGCTTCGGCTTCAGCCCAGGCCCGCTGGGCGGGTGTCAATGCACTGCTCCCTGGTCCTGTCGTAGCAACCGCGGCACCGCTGCCGGCTCGCCACGCGTGCGTGACGGCGAGGGCCAACGCGTCCGCGGCGTCGGCCGGGCGCGGCGGGGCGTCCAGTCGCAGGATCTTGGTGATGAGTTTTGTCACCGCTTCTTTGTTGGAGGTGCCGCTACCCGTGACGGCAGCTTTGACCTCCGACGGCGTGTGGAGCGCCACCGGGATGCCGCGCCGCGCAGCGGCCGCAATGACCACGCCGGACGCCTGGGCGACGCCCATGACGGTACTGACGTTCAACTGGGAGAAGACACGTTCGACCGCGAGAACGTCGGGTTTGTACAGGTCCAGCCATTCGTCGATTGCCTTGGCAATGACCAGCAATCGCTGGTCCAATGATTGTTCCGGGGAGGTTCCCACGACGCAGACGGCGACCATGGTGGCGCGCCGGTTCCGTTCGACGTCGACCACTCCGATGCCGCAACGGGTGAGGCCCGGATCGACTCCCAATACGCGAAGAGTCAAGTCCGGGCCTCCCTGTTTGTTATGAAGCTGTGTTGCAAGTGGGGGCGCTACTCGGCTTCGAGCGCAGCCTGGACTTCCTCGCTCATGTCCGCGTTGGTGTACACGTTCTGGACGTCGTCGAGATCCTCAAGGGCGTCGACGAGCTTCATGAACTTCTTGGCACCGTCGAGGTCCAGCGGCACCTGCATGGACGGGACGAACTCAGCTTCGTCCGTCTCGTATTCGATGCCGGCATCCTTGAGGGCTTCGCGGATGGCCTGGAGATCGGTGGGCTCCGAGTGGATTTCCCAGTTCTCTCCGCTGTCCTTGACTTCCTCGGCGCCGGCGTCGAGCACGGCCATCAGGATATCGTCTTCGCTGAGCCCGTTCTTGGGGAGGTTGACGACGCCCTTGCGGGTGAAGAGGTAGCTCACCGAGCCGGGGTCGGCAATGGTGCCTCCGTTGCGGGAGATAGCCAGCCGGACCTCCGAGGCAGCACGGTTCTTGTTGTCCGTGAGGCACTCGATCAGAAGAGCGGAACCCTGCGGGCCCCGGGCTTCGTACATGATTTCCGTGTAGTCGACCACTTCGCCGGTCAGGCCGGCTCCGCGCTTGATGGCGCGGTCGATGTTGTCGGCGGGGACCGATGTCTTCTTCGCTTTGGTGACAGCCAGTTCCAGGCTGGGGTTGCCGGCGAGGTCCGGTCCGCCCATGCGGGCCGCGACTTCGATGTTCTTGATCAGTTTGGCGAACGACTTGGCCCGGCGGCTATCGAGGATGGCCTTCTTGTGCTTGGTCGTCGCCCATTTGGAGTGGCCTGACATGCTTTAAACTTCCCCTCTGATCATTCGAATAAACAATTCATGCACGCGCTTCTCCCCAGTCACTTCCGGGTGGAAGGAGGTGGCCAGCAACCGACCTGAGCGCACTGCAACAATTCTAGCCAACCCGTGCAAAGTGTCCGTGTGGGTGGCATTTCCCGGTTCAACCTGGGCAAGGATTTCGACGCCGGGACCAACGCGTTCTACCCACGGTCCACGGATGAAGACTGCGTGGACGGGGTCGACGCCGGATTCACCGGCGCTGAACTCAAGGCCTTTGAAATCAAGGTCGGTTTCGAAAGACTCGCGCTGCCGGCCGAAGGCGTTGCGACGGACCGTGATGTCCAATCCACCGAAAGTCTGCTGCGGATTCCCGGCGAGGTCCGTGGCGGGATCGGCGATATCGTCCGCCAGCAGGATCATGCCGGCGCAGGATCCATAGACCGGCAGGCCGGACGCGATCTGCTTGCGGATCGGATCGGCGAGTTCAAAGATGCGCGACAGCTTGTCTATAGTGGTCGACTCGCCGCCGGGAATGATGAGGCCGTCAATGTCATCGAGTTCCGCCGGGCGCCGGATGCCGACGCCGGTTGCACCGGCCGCTTCGACGGCGTGGATGTGCTCACGAAAATCGCCTTGTAGTGCGAGAACGCCGATGCGCAGGCCCGAGCCCACGCTGGATGACGCCTCGGAAGGGGGATTGGTCATTCGACCATCATAATGCGCTGCCGCTGCCGGGCTCGCCCCGGGGTGGCAGCGCAGCCTTACGGCACGTGGTTTATGCACCAACTGGGATATATTACAGAGCATGTTTTCGTTCACCGTTCCACTCGGCAAGCTGGTCCGTGCTGTGTCCCGGCTGCGCGGCGGGGGTTCGGCTTTGCCCGGCCTCGTGGTCGAGAAAATCGACCCAGGCTTCATGCAAAGGACGCTGTCCTCGCTTCCCCACGGCGTGGCGGTGGTGAGCGGAACCAACGGCAAGACCACCACCACCAAAATGGTGGTGGAGCTCTTGGAAAGCCAGGGCCTGAAGGTCTTCACCAACCGGACAGGCAGCAACTTCACCCGCGGCGTCGCAGCTGCACTCCTCGGTGAAGTGGACTGGCGCGGAAGGCTGGACGCCGACGTCGCGGTCTTGGAACTCGACGAAGCTCATGCCGTGCACTTCGTGAACAAAGTGCCGCCGCGCTACTGCCTCCTCCTCAACGTCCTGCGCGACCAACTGGACCGTTTCGGCGAAATCGACGCCACCGCGATGCTTCTCCAACGCATCGCCGAGCGAACCACCGGCACCGTGGTCCTGAACCGCGAGGACCCCCGGGTCGCCCGTATTGCGGGAGCCCTTAGCGGCCCCGAGGTGCTCTACTTCGGATTGGACGAATCGCTCCGGAGCACCTTCCCGAACGACGACGACATGCGGGCCGCGGCTCCGGGAACCAGCCCCCGCGTTGACGTTCCCGACTCTCCGGTGGCCGACGTCGTGCTCCGCCGCGTCGGTACCGACGACGCCGACTTTGAGTTCGACGGAACCCGCGTGGCGACGCACATGAAACTCCGCGGCGTCTACAACATCTTCAATGCCGCTGCCGCATTGGTGCTCGCCAGGAGCATCACCGGAGCAAGCGGAAGGCCTGGCGATGCCGCCAAGCTGGTCAAGGCACTCTCGGAGGTGGCTCCGGCCTTTGGCCGCGGGGAGAGCCTGACGGTGGATGGCCAGCCCCTCGAGTTGGTCCTGGTGAAGAACCCGAGCGGGTTCCGCCTGGGCCTGAAGTCATTCCCGGCGAAGGGCTACGCGTCCATGATCGCCATCAACGACAACTATGCCGACGGCCGCGACATGTCGTGGCTCTGGGACGTTGAATTCGATTCCCTGCGCGAGGACGGCGTCGAGGTCCTGACCGGTGTCCGTGCCTACGACATGGCGCTGCGCCTCCAGTACGACGAGGTCCGTTTCGGTTCAGTGGACACGGACATCCCTGCGGCGTTGGCTGAATTCATCCGTGGGTCGGCGGGCAAGCCTAAACGCGTGTTCTGCACCTACACCGCGATGTTGGCCATCCGGCGCGAACTCTCCAAAATCACCACAGTAGAGGTGGTCTCATGACCCCGGCCGAAGACACCGCCCTCCACGCCAGCAAGGGCACCATCCGGGTCCTCCAGTTGTATCCCCGTGACATGAACATCTACGGCGACTGGGGCAATGCCCTCGTCCTGCGGCAGCGCTTGCTCTGGCATGGATACACACCTGAGCTCCTGGAATACAACGTGGGCGACGACTTCCCCGAAGATGTCGATCTCATTGTGGGCGGCGGTGGCCAGGACAGCGGCCAGGTAGTCATCCAGGACGATCTCCAGTCACGCGGCGAACAACTCCGCGAGATGGCCGAGGACGGAACGCCCATGCTGGTTATTTGCGGGCTCTACCAGCTTTTCGGCAAGTTCTTCAAGACGAAGAGCGGCCCTGTTATCCCCGGTATCGGCATCCTTGACGTCGAGACCGTCGGCACCGATGAACGCCTCATCGGAAACGTCACCCTGACCTCACCCGAGTTCGGCGAAATCATGGGCTACGAAAACCACAGCGGACAGACTGCCCTGGGCCCCGGCGTCGAGCCCCTCGGCACCGTGTCCAAGGGAGCCGGCAACAACAGCAAAGACAACCATGAGGGCGCCAGGCACCGGAATGTGGTTGCCAGCTACCTGCACGGTTCCCTGTTGCCCAAGAATCCGGCCATCGCGGACTTCCTGATCCGGACCGCCGTCGAACGCAAGTACGGCACTTTCGTCCCCGGAACGCCCGACGACGGCTATGCGCGCCTCGCGCGGGAGAATGCGGCGCGGCGGCCGCGCTAACCCGGGGAAAAGCGTTGTGGGCGGAGGCCCTGCATGAAAGGGTTGCTTCATGACGAACCCTCTCTTGGAGCCGAGTACCCTTCCCTTCGGATTGCCGCCCTTTGCGACGATCCAGGACAGCCACTACGCCGAAGCAGTAGATGCTGGCCTCGCTCAGCACCTGGCCGAGATCCAGTCCATCGTGGACAATCCGGAGCCCGCGTCCTTCGAAAACACGGCGGTTGCGATGGAACGCTCCGGCCGCCTGTTGGAGCGGGCAGCGGCCTCCTTCTTCACACTGGTTTCTGCCGATGCCTCTGAGGCCATCCGCGAACTCGAAACCGAGCTGTCTCCCCGTTTCGCGAGCCATCAGGATGCGGTCTACCTCAACCGCGGACTGTACGAGCGTTTCGCAGCCATAGACACCTCAGGACTTGACGATGAATCCATCCGGCTGGTGCAGGAATACCTCCGGGAATTCCGACAGTCCGGGATCCAACTTGATCCAGATGACCAGGAAAAGCTCAAGAGCCTCAATGCGGAGCTCTCCCGTTTGGGAACGGAGTACGGGCAACGCGTCAAGGAAGCCATGAAGGCTGCCGCGATTGTGGTGGATGACGCGACGGAGCTTGCCGGACTGCCGTCGGACGACATCGCCAGCGCCGCCGAGGCAGCACGCTCTGCCGGCCACGAGGGGAAATACCTCCTGACCCTCATTCAACCGAGCAACCAACCTGCTTTGGCTTCTTTGCAGAATCGTGAGCTCCGGCGCCGCCTCTATGAGGCGTCCATTGCGAGGGGTAGCGACGGCGGCAGCCTGGACGTCATGGAGCTGGCGAAGGCGATGGTGCGTTTGAGGGCCGAGAAGGCGACACTTCTCGGGTTCGGCAACTACGCCGAACTGGTCATGGACCGCCAGACCGCCCCCGATTTCGGGTCCGTTCAGGCGATGCTGAACCGGCTTGCTCCTGCCGCCATCCGCAACGCCGACGCCGAAGCGGGCGCCTTGGCGGAGAGCGCGGGGCACCCGCTGGAAGCCTGGGACTGGGCGTACTACTCCTCGAAGGTCCGCCGGGAGCGGTACGAGGTGGACGAACAGCTGCTACGGCCCTATTTCGAATTGGACCGGGTACTGGTGGACGGCGTGTTCTTCGCAGCCACGAGCCTCTTCGGTATTACTTTCCACGAGCGGAAGGACCTTGAGGGATACCACCCCGACGTCCGCGTCTGGGAGGTGCGGAACGAGGACGGCTCCGAGCTTGGCCTTTTCCTGGGCGACTACTACGCGCGGGACTCGAAGCGCGGCGGCGCGTGGATGAACTCGCTCGTCGAACAATCAGCGCTCCTGGGTACCAAGGCGGTGGTGATCAACAACCTGAACATCTCCAAACCTCCGGCCGGAGAACCGACCTTGCTCACCCTGGACGAAGTGAGGACCACTTTCCACGAGTTCGGCCATGCCTTGCACGGGCTCTTCTCCAACGTCACGTATCCACGATTCTCCGGAACCTCGGTCCCCCGGGACTTCGTTGAGTATCCGTCACAGGTCAACGAGATGTGGATCATGTGGCCCGAGATCATCGGCAACTATGCACGGCATCACGCCACTGGCGAACCGCTCCCCCAAGGCATCATTGACCGCCTCAGCGAGTCCAAGCTCTGGGGCGAAGGTTTCGCCACCACCGAATACCTCGGAGCCGCCCTGTTGGACCTGGCCTGGCACGTGCTGGACGTCGACAGCGTTCCTCAGGATGCCCAGGACTTCGAAGCCAAGGCATTGGCTGCGGCCGGCGTGGCGCACTCCCTCATACCGCCCCGCTACCGCACGGGATACTTCCAGCACATCTTCGCCGGGGATTTCTACGCAGCGGGGTACTACTCCTACATCTGGAGTGAAGTGCTCGACGCGGAAACGGTGGACTGGTTCACGGAAAACGGCGGCTTGCTGCGCCGGAACGGCGAACGGTTCCGCTCGGAACTGCTCTCCCGCGGAAATAGCCGGGATCCGCTGGAATCCTTCCGCACGCTCCGGGGACGCGAAGCCTCCCTCGAGCCCCTCCTGAAGCGCCGCGGTTTGGAGTAACTGGGCCACCCCAACTAGCTCGCAGTTGTTGTCGTTCTGGAGCCTCAAAACGACAACAACTGCGTGGGCCCGCGCCGCCAGGGTTCCCTGGCCGAGCTTGCGAGGCGAGGGTGGCGGTGGGGACTACTTGGGTTAACGCGCGACGGCGGCCGGTCACCAAAAAGGTGACCGGCCGCCGTCGTACTTAGCGGCAGCGCAAGGCGCTGGACGGTGTGATCCGGCAGCGTGCGTAAAAGGGCCCCCGCCCCGAGTCGCCGCAAAGCCGCGGCAGCGAAGCGCGGGGAATAGCACGCCGAGGATCAGCGCCGTCCAGCGCCCCAAAGGCGAGACTTACCAGCCGCGCTCGGCAAGGCGGTGCGGCTCGGGGATTTCCTCGACGTTGATGCCCACCATGGCCTCGCCGAGGCCGCGGGAGACCTTGGCGATGACGTCGGGGTCGTCGAAGAAGGTGGTGGCCTTCACGACGGCGGCGGCACGCTGGGCCGGGTTGCCGGACTTGAAGATGCCCGAACCGACGAACACGCCGTCCGCGCCGAGCTGCATCATCATGGCTGCGTCGGCCGGGGTGGCGATACCGCCGGCGGTGAAGAGGACCACGGGGAGCTTGCCGGTCGCGGCGACTTCCTTGACGAGTTCGTACGGTGCCTGCAGTTCCTTGGCGGCGACGTAGAGCTCGTCCTCGGGCAGGGTGGAGAGGCGGAGGATCTCGGCTCGGATCTGGCGCATGTGGGTGGTGGCGTTGGAGACGTCGCCGGTGCCGGCCTCGCCCTTGGAGCGGATCATGGCCGCGCCCTCGTTGATGCGGCGCAGAGCTTCGCCGAGGTTGGTGGCACCGCAGACGAAGGGAACCGTGAAGTTCCACTTGTCGATGTGGTGAGTGTAGTCGGCCGGGGTCAGGACCTCGGACTCGTCGATGTAGTCCACGCCGAGAGACTGCAGGACCTGTGCCTCGACGAAGTGGCCGATGCGGGCCTTGGCCATGACCGGGATGGAGACGGCGGCGATGATCGCATCGATCATGTCCGGATCCGACATGCGGGACACGCCGCCCTGGGCGCGGATGTCGGCGGGAACGCGCTCGAGCGCCATCACGGCCACTGCACCGGCATCTTCGGCGATGCGGGCCTGCTCGACGTTGACGACGTCCATGATGACGCCGCCCTTGAGCATCTCGGCCATGCCGCGCTTGACGCGGTTGCTGCCCGTAACGCTGGCTGCGGACGAACCGGCTTCGTTGCTTACATCAGGTGTAGACACAAAAACCCCTATGGGTAGATAGAAGACCTTGGCCGGGGCGCAGGCGGACAGGGGCCACACACAGCGCGCACCGGATTTCCAGGTCACATTGACCAAGTAACTTCAATACTAGTCCCCTGCGCTGTGCCCGTCGTACTTGATTACCAGCCTCGGCCACCCGGTCCTGCCCGCACCGGCGGGCATCGCTCACCCGCTGTCATGAGTTCCGCGCGTCGCGATACTTCAGGTACCCATTTACGGCATCAGATTCGTCGCCGGGGCGAAGGCGCGGGAATCTGTCTTCGGCAATTGTGAGTGCAGCACCGGCCCGGTCGCCGAGGCGATCCGGGTTCATTGGGACCTCAACACCTGATTTTTGAGACCTGTTTTCC
>NZ_JBZAYA010000037.1:0-21339 GCF_058244265.1 Arthrobacter sp. SE2
CCCACGAACGCGGCGTCCGCATCCCCATGGAAGAAACCCGCTAACCAGACCCGACCACCCCAACCGTCCATCTTTGAAAGAATCACTCCCATGATCGAAATCAACGGCAAACGGCTGCACCTGAGCGACCTCGCGGCCGTGGCGGGTGGCGGAACAAAGGTGACGCTGGCGCCGTCGGCGGTTGAACGGATGGCTGCATCCCAACGGTCCGCTCGTGCGACGGCGCTGTCCCGGCCCGTCTACGGGCGGTCCACAGGCGTCGGGGCCAACCGCTCGGTGGCGCTGGATGCCGCGAACACGGACGCCAACGTTCACGGCTTGAACCTCTTGCGCAGCCATGCCGTCGACGCCGGACGGGTCCTTGACCGGGAAACCGTAAGGGCGATGCTTGTCATCAGGCTCTCCCAGCTTGCTGCGGGATCGTCCGGCATCAACCCGTCCGTGGCCGACGCAGTTATGGACATGCTCAACGCCGACGCTTTGCCCGAGGTGCGGGAATTCGGTGGAATCGGCACCGCGGACCTGCCCGCGCTGGCGGGAACGGCGCTCACCCTCCTCGGCGAGCGCCCCACGGTAGACGGCAGGCGGGTCCCCGCACCACTGGAAACGTGGGCCACCGAAGATGCGCTTCCATTCATCAGCTCTAGCGCGCTCACGATCGCCCAGGCCGCACTCGCCCACCAAAGGCTCTCCACACTCGTGGAAAACCTGACCACGGTGAGCGCCCTGTCCTTCGCGGCAATGTCCGGGAATCCCGAGGCATTGAGCCCTGAAGTCGCGGGGGCAGCTGATTCGCCCGCAGTCGCCGGAATGGCCGGGGTGCTTCGCGGCCTCGTGGAAGGAAGCGGTGAACCGGCGAGGATCCAGGACCCCTACTGCCTGCGCACCCTGCCGCAGGCCCTCGGCTCAGTGGTGGAGGAGCTGGACGCGCTCGGCACTCTTTTGGAGCGTTTGGTGGTGGCCGGTCATGAAAACCCGCTGGTGTACGGTTTCGCAGAGGATGGCAGCAATGGAGTAGCCCATCACGGCCTGTTCCAGATGACCAGCCTCGCCCGCCGCATGGATGCCCTGCAACTGGCCATCGGTGCGGCGTGCGCAACGAACCTTCGGAGGATCAGCCTGCTGTGCGATCCTGCGTACACCGGGCTCCACCGATTCCTTGCGGGCGACGACGCCGGCCAGTCCGGCGTCATGATGCTGGAATACGTAGCGGCCGCGGCGGTGGGCCGAATCCGAGCCTATGCACAGCCTGTGAGCCTGCAAACGGTGGTGCTCTCCCTGGGCGCCGAAGAAGATGCCAGTTTCGCGAGCGTGGCCAGCTCCCGCATGGAGTCCACCGTGCGGGCGCTTTCAACGGTGGTCGGCATCGAACTCCTTTGCGCGTCGCGGGCGCTCAGACTGCAGGGCAAGACACGGGAAGAATTCGCGAGTCCACGGTTCCGGAAGGCCTTCGACGCCGGGCTTTCGTTGCCCGCCGACGTCCAGGACCGTGATCTCCGCCCCGATGTCGACGCCGCGGTCCACCTGACTACATTTCCCGAATTCGGGCGCTAAGCAAGCTTAGCTATGGACTGCCGACGACGACCGGCGTACCTTAGTGTGCAAACACCGCACTGGGGAGGTGGAGTGTTTGGCTGAGTCTCTGGGGCGCCATGGCACTTCTGTGTTGCGCCCCGTTCTTCTCGCCGTTTTCGGCGCATTGGCATGGTCGCTGTGGCTCGCAGGTCCTTCGCAAGCCACAGACGTCCTGCCGGCGATTCCGGCTGTGCCCGCCGTTTCCTCAGTTCCGACCATTCCGCTGTCATCGGTTTCGCTGCCCCCGGCCCCCTTGCCCGACCCGATCGGGCCCGTGGCTCACGGCCTGTCGTCCGTCATTCCAAGTCCGACGCAAGTGGCTGCTGTTCCCGGGACCGTGGTCAACCAACTGCCTGGCTCGACGGTGGCTCCTCTTGTCGCCGGACTCACCGATCCCGCGAGTTCCTTGGTTGATACGGCGGTCGGAACAATTCCGGCATTGTCCGGGCTGCCTTCGGTACCCCAACTGCCTTCGGTACCGCAACTGCCTTCAGTGCCGCCCCCGCTGCCGCCTTTGTCCGGGGTCCTGGATCCTCCAGGAATAGGCCTTCCAGTCGGCGCGGTCCCTGCCGTTCCGTTGAGGGCTAGGACCGGAGCCGGCGCACTCGCGGCGACTGATCCCATATCCCTCCGTACCGGCACGCTTTCGCCGGCCGCCGGCCGCGGAACGGCAACGAGCACAAGCATCCCCGGATTCCTTCTGGCCGATCTTGTTGTCCTGCCCCCGGCAATGCTGGCGACGACGGAAATGTCGCCGGTTCCGGGAGGCCCTCCGCCCGGCAAACAGGTCCCTCCGGCCGCGCCCCCACAAGAGTCTGGCTCGACGCCGGAATCGCAAGGCGGCTCGGCCGCCTACGGTGCGGCAGACCTCCCGGAGCAACGTGCACTGGCACCGCCCTTCCGCAGCGGCCCCGTCCCCGATGGCGGGCAAGCCCCCGCAGCCGAACCTGCATTCGATCCGGGGTCAACTCCCGACTGAACAGGTCGCCCCTGCCTCCATGGCAGGCACGACCACCTGCGCTAAACAGCGCAAGACCAAGTTTCAGTCAGGAGAAGACCATGCAAGACCAGACACAGGCGCAACACCGGTGCCGTAGCAACCACGCAATCTGTGCCACGAAGACATCAACCGGTCGAATCATCGGCAATTGGCCGGATCCTATGTAGAAGGGAGGTATATATAGCAAGCATCGCGACAGGCGCTCAGCGCCCAAAGGGAACAACGACGCCGGCCGTACAGTCAGTCTGACTGCACGGCCGGCGTCGTGATGCTGAAGATAGGCCGACGTCCCTTTAGAACAGGCCGTTCACCACAGCCTGGGTGAGCTGGTGGAAGATGTCGGTGCGGGCAGGGATATCACTCTCGTCCTGACCCTTGGTGTAGACCACGAACGCGTAGGAGTTGGTGCCGTTGGTGAGGATGCTGGCGTCGTGGAGTTCGTCGTCGAGCAGTCCGTACTTGTGGAAAACAGTGACCCCGGCCGGCACCGCGGCGGGGATGAGTGATTCGTAGTTCGTGTTCTGCATGTAGGACAACAATTGTGCTGTGTCCTGCTGGTTCAGGAGCTTCCCGCCGTAGAGGCCGGCCATGATGCTGGCCATTTCGCTTGGAGTCAGAGTGTTGTTCATGGGGTCATAGCTGACGCCGATCGATGCGGCATAGGATTGGAGTTCCGAATAGCCGACAGCGTCCATGACCAAGGACCAGGAGTCGTTGTCGCTGTCCTGGATCATCTCCTTGATCTGGAATCCGGCTGTGTACTCGCCCAAGGGATCGTCAAGCGACACGGCGTTCGTTTCGACGAGGTGATAGTACGCGGCGGCAGCCAGGACCTTGGCGGTGCTTGCTGCCTCGAATGGCGCCTGGACCCCGTACTGATGGCTTGAGCCATTGGACAAGTCGATCAGGGTGACGCCGACCTGGTACTGGCTGTTCGCGTCGATGATGCCGTTGATCTCGGCGTCCAAGGCGGGGGTCACGCCCGTAGCCAGCGCAGCGGCTGCGGGAGCTGCGACGGCTGGAGCGGCAGTCGGCTCCTCGGCCGTCGTCGACGACGGTGCGGCGGTCGTCGTCGTGGCCGCCGTCGACGGGGTTGCGGCTGGAACAGCTGCCGACGGCGTGGCGCTCGCCATCGCCGATACCTTATGTGGGAGGGATGAGCGGGCGTGCGCGGCAGAGTAGACCGTGGCGGTCAGGGTCAGGGCAAGAATGGCCGCGAAGGCTGTCAGCAAGGCCGATCGACGTCGGCGGGGACTCCAGCTGTTCCACCGACTTCTCTTTCGTCTGGACCCTTGGCCGGGACGACGGGGCTCTCGCTCTTCCATAATGAACCAACCGTAGCTACTGCAGCTATGTAAGAGCTATGAAAATCCTGTCCGTCAGCCACGTGTCGCCTGGATGAATATCAGGGGTTTCGGAGCGGTGAGCCCAATACCGTGAACCGGGTGCCGCCCAACTCTCCGGACAGCAGTGGCATTGCCTCAGCTATGGCGGCCCGGACGCTGTCCAGCTGCAGCGATCCTTGGTGCGCTTCTGCCGATTCCCATAGTTCGCAAACAAAGACTGTGTCCGGCGATTCTTCGTTGATGCCCACCTCGCAGAGCAGGCAGCCCGCGCACCGGAGCTCCGGTTTCGGTCTGAGCAGGATAGAGACGACGGCGTCGCGCTGGCCGGGTTTCGTGCCAAGGCTTCCCACATTTGCAAAAGTCATGGGCCCATTGTGCTTCATTCCTCCGACGTTATTGGGGAATCGCGTATCGGCGGACAAAGTTGCCGAGGATCTTCATCGGTTCGGTAGCCGTGATCTTCCGGGCGTCTGCCATCAGCTGTTCAGCAGCCTCGGGCGGGAAGTATCCGGCGTGGCGATACGTGTCGATCCGCGTGACGAGCCCCTCGGCGTCGAGCTCCGGATGGAATTGTGTGGCGTAAAGGTTCCTCTTGATCCGGAACATCTGCACCGGGCAGGCGGCCGAGCTGGCAAGCAACACCGCGTGTCCTGGCAGGACCGTGCAGGCTTCCTTATGGCCGGTAAAGCCGACAAAGCGCTCGGACATGCCTTGGAGGAGCGGGTCTTGGAGGCCCTCCGCTGTGAGTTTGATGGTTACCCCGCCGAGTCCTTCACCGTAGGTACGGTCAATGACTGCTCCTTGGTGAAGCCCCAGGGTTCCTACCCCATAGCAGGCCCCCAGAAAGGGAAAGTCGGCGGCAACAATCGTGTCCAGCAGCTGCGCGAGTTCTTTCTCCACCCGTTTCTGGACCAGACTCTTGTGCTCCGGCGGGTCGCTCGAAGTGAAGGGGCTGCCACCCACAATCACGCCGGAATAGTCGGAGAGCTCAAGCGGTGGCAGGAGCGTCGCCTCCATTCGGATGCGTTGTAGCTCTTCGGGAACGAGCCCTCCAAAACGAAGATACGCCTGGTACTCTTCCTCGGCGGCGGCGTCTTCGGCGCGAGATGCGAGCAGGAGAAACGGCTTCACAGGCTAAGTGTGCGCCCGGTGCCCGTGACGCGCCAGCATTCGGCTGAAACATGGCATCGAGGGGAGGTGAGCCGCCGTTCACGTGGAAGAAATGTCCGGATTTCGGGCGGAATGGAAGGATTTCACCTCGATTGGCCCAGGAATCCGCGGAATCACTGGGATCTTTGGCGCCTGTCCCGGGCGGCCACTCGTCTGCGCCCGGGCGGCGTTAACATTCCCGAAACATGCCCGTCATGCGTTCTTCACGCCCAGGCAAGTTATGTAACGTCCCCGCAATTTTTCCTCGCATTGCTTGAAACACGGAACCGGAAACATTGAGCAGGGGAAGAACGGGACCAAGCTGCGGCGGTCCTCCTAAGGCATTCCGATAAGAAGGGAAACGCACGTGAATATCACTGCGGAAAACGTTTGGGTAATGGTGTCGGCGGCACTTGCACTGCTCATGACTCCGGCGCTCGGCCTCTTCTACAGTGGCATGACGCGGGCCAAGGCCTCCCTCAACATGATCATGATGAGCTTCATCTCCGCGGGCATCGTAGGCGCCGTGTGGATCCTGTGGGGCTACTCGATGATCAGCGGCAAGAGTGTCCTGGGGATTTTCGGCAATCCGTTCAGCAGCTTCGGCTCGGCGGACCTGGTTGGTTCCACCGATCTCATCAAGCTCGGCTTCAGCGCCACCTTCGCCATCGTCACCGTGGCCCTGATCAGCGGCGCCATCGCCGATCGCGCCAAATTCTCATCCTGGGTCATCTTCGTGCCCATCTGGATCACCCTGGTGTACTGCCCCTTGGCTTTCATGGTCTGGGGAGGCGGCCTCCTAAGCCCCGGCGGAGCCATCAGTTCGGTCTTCGGCCAGGTCATTGACTTCGCCGGCGGCACAGTAGTGGAGATCAGCTCCGGCGCTGCCGCGTTCGTCCTGGCGCTGATCCTCGGCAAGCGCCACGGCTTTGGAAAAGATCCGAACCACCGCCCGCACAACCTCCCCTTCATCATGCTTGGCGCCGGCCTCCTGTGGTTCGGTTGGTTCGGTTTCAATGCCGGCGCGGCCACGACGTCGGCGCAAGCCGGCTTGATCTGGGTCAATACCCTCGTAGCCCCGGCCGGGGCAATGCTCAGCTGGTTGGTCACCGAGAAGATCCGGCACGGCCACCCCACGTCCTTGGGCGCCGCATCCGGCGTCGTCGCCGGCCTCGTCGCTATTACCCCCGCCTGTGCCAACGTGGCTCCCGCCGCAGCCCTCGGCCTGGGGCTGGTGGCCGGCGCCGCCTGCGCCGTGTTTGTCGACCTGAAACACAAGTTCGGCTTCGATGACTCCCTCGACGTCGTGGGCGTCCACCTTGGTGGCGGGCTTGTCGGCACGCTCGCACTCGGATTCATCGCGCTACCCGTCAACGGCAAGGGTGGGGGATTGTTCTACGGCGGCGGACTCCAGCAGCTCGTGGCGCAGATCGTCGCCATTCTTGTCACCCTTGCAGTGTCTGGAATCATGACAGCAATCATTGCCCTTGTGATCCACAAGACCGTCGGATTCCGGGTCAGCCACGAGGCGGAGCTCGCCGGAGTGGACCTGTCCGAGCACGCCGAGACCGCCTACGAGTTCGGCAGCATGTCCCGGAGCCACTTCAACGCCCTCCCCCACGTTGCCGCGATTCCCCACGTCAACATCCCTGTTGCCGCCCGAGCCGCCGCTGCCGTCCCGGTTTCAGCCCGGGCCGCTGCCGTCGCGTCGTCCCCCGCTGCCGCTCCCGCCGTCGAGCTCCAACGCGAAAAGCAAGCAGACCCCGCCTAGCGAATGCAGGCATTTCCGCGGCCGCAACGGACGCGTACGCTCAATTTGTGGATATCGTCGATTTCCTCTCGGACCGCCTGGACGAGGACGAGGCTGCGGCGCGGAGACTCCTCGGCGATCGTTCCGTCTCCGAGGCGGGCAAATGGTACGAGCGGCGCCTCCTCCTGGAATGCGAATCAAAGAGAAGGCTGCTCAGGATCGTAGAATCCGCACGGCAGACGGCCTTGGCCACGATGGTTCGCGGCACGCTTGGGGATACCCCGCAGTGGATCCCGGAATCGATCGAATGGACCACGAAATCTTTGAATGCCCTCGCGCTGCCCTACTCTGACCATCCGGACTTCGAGCCGGAATGGCTGGCGGGGACGTAGCTTGCAGGGGCGAGCCGGATGGGGAGGAATCGGCAGGATCTTGCCGAATTGAAGTTTTAGCAGCCTCTCAGCAGCCAAAATCATCACTTTCGGCAGCATCTTGCCGATTTTGGCAAAATGCTTCAGAATGGACCTAGAAAACTGCCAAATCGGCAACATCGTGCCGGATCATCGGAGACTCGTGGAAGACCTAGCGGCGATTGCGGCTACCATACGGAAAGCACGCAAAGAGGCCGGAATCACGCAAGCGGACCTTGCCGACCTTGCCGGGACTTCCGAAAGGACCGTGCGGGCGATTGAGACGGCCACCGGGAATCCTTCGCTGGGGGCCGTCGTGGCGGTAGCCAACGCCGTCGGCCTGCACTTGGCGGCGGCCTGATGGTCGACGATTTCGAGGAGTTCAAGTTCGTTCGTGCAGCGGACGTTCACAAAGGCGGCGTCCTGGCGGGTCACCTTGTCCGCACTGGCCACGGCGGGGTCAGTTTTTCCTATGTGGCGGAGTACCTGACTTCCGGCCTGCCCGCGGTTGCCAGTTCATTGCCCTTGACAGACCTTCCCGTCGAGACTCCCGCTGGCGCTCTTCCGCCGTTCTTCGCGGGCCTGCTGCCGGAGGGGCACCGGCTGAGCGTGCTCAGGGACGCCACCAAAACCAGCCTCGACGACGAACTCACCCTCCTGCTCGCAGTCGGAGCCGATGCGCCGGGAGACGTCCAAGTTGTCCCTGCCGGGGAAATTCCAAGGGAACCGCCACCCCTTGCCGACACATCCAGGCCCGAGGAACTGGACTTCGCCGCCCTCGCCAACGCGGTGGACCGCCATGCCATCCCCGGCGTGCAGGACAAGGCAAGTGCCTCCATGCTGACCACACCGCTGTCCCTCAGGGGACAACGGTATCTGCTGAAACTCGACCCGCCCAACCACGCACACTTGCTGGCAAACGAAGCAGTGCACCTCTCCGCCGCCAAGGACCTCAAGATCCCCGTAGCCAAGAGCCGTATCATCACGGACATGCACGGGTTGCCTGGGTTGCTAGTGGAACGCTTCGACCGCGTCCAGGACAAGGACCGCTCCTGGGTGCGCCTGCCCATGGAAGACGGAGCCCAGGCGATGGGCCTGCCACCGGCTTCCAAGTATTCCGTGACATCCGAGGAGGTCGCTGCTGCGCTGGCTGGGCGGTGCAAAGCCCCACTCGTGGCGAGGCGCAATCTGTATCTACAGTTCGTCTTTGCTTGGCTGACAGGGAACGGCGACCTCCATGCCAAGAATCTCTCAATCCTCGGGGGCCAGCACAGAGGTTTCGTCATGGCCCCGATCTACGACATTCCATGCACCTTGCTGTACGGAGACAACTCGCTCGCGCTGCCGGTGTCCGGGAAAACCAAAAATCTCAAAGGGAAGCACTGGGCCGATTTCGCGGCGACCCTCGGCCTGCCACAACGCGCGGCCACCGCCGCCAATGCACTGGCCCTGTCAGCTTCTGGAAAGGTCAAGTTGGAGGCTCTACCGTTCACCGGGTCACCGCTCCGAGGCGCCCTGCGCGAGTTGAGATTCCGGCGAGGTGAGCTGGAGGGCTAAATGGCGCCTCGGAATCACTGCGTACGCTGACTTAGCCACGTGAAGCCGGGCCTGCGCGACCAGCCGAGTGGTCAGGGGCGAGGCGTCGCTCCGGAGCCAGACAAGTACCGTGGGCACGGGATATGCCACTCCGGCAAACGGGCGCCACACGACGCCGGGCGGATCACCGGGCACCACCTGATGCGGCGTTTTAAAGGACACACCAAGCCCGGCAGCCACCAGGCTCATGCTGGTTGCAATGCTGGGCGACCAGCGGTGTGGGCCAGGGATCATGGCGCCATCCATCGTCAAACCCAGTACATGCTCGCGGACGTCGGGGTCGCCGTCGCGATGCAACCAGATCAATGCCTGCCCGCTGAGGTCCGTAGGACTGATCGCCGTCAACCTTGCCAGCGGGCTACCCGACGGAACAGCCACACCCATCGGTTCCGTTTCCAGGGTCAGCACCCCCAGGCGTTCATCACGCGGTGGCACTGCATGAATGAAAACCGCATGAAATTCCCTATCAAGAAGTTTCAAGACCCCTTCCCTCGCCGCCGCGGCATTGATGTCTACTTCCGGCCCGGCCCCGTCCGAACCAAGCAGCCCTGGTAGAGACCAACGGCACCACGATTCACGTTGAGGTAACAGGCCACGGGTCGCCAGTCCTCCTGGTCCCCGGCACTGCCGGCGACGCCCGGCAGTACTCCGATCTGGCCCAGCTATTGGCCGAAAACCACAGGGTCATCTCCTACGACCGCAGGAACAACGCTCGCAGCCCCCGGCAACAGGATTGGGAGAAGACCTCGGTTGAGCAGCACGCCGCCGACGTTGTTGCCCTTCTGGATACGCTCGGGATCGAGCCATGCGCTGTGTTTGGAAACAGCACCGGGGCACTGATAACACTGGCTGCCGTACTGAAGGCTCCCAAGCTCTTTTCCGGCGCAGTTCTGCACGAACCGGGGGCGTTCTCGCCAATCCCGATGGCGCCATGGCCACAGTGCAACCTGTTATTGCAGCCGGCATGGAGGCCGGAGGGTTTGCGGGCGGTGCCGAGGCCTTCGTCAGGTTCGCGGCAGGGGATGCCGCTGCCCTCTTGCCGCCAGACTTCCTCGAATCAGTCCGGAACAACGCCAGGGTCCTACTTGAAGGGGAGTTGGGTGCCTTTGCGTCTTGGCGGCCTGAACCGGCGGCCTTGGCAGAACTGACGGTGCCACTGGCCGTGCTCAGTGCCGAGCAGGCAGGCAGCACCATTCTTCGTAGAAGCCGCCGAGTGGATAGCTTCCCATGCTGGCACCAGTCGCCGGACTGTACCTGGCGGACACATGGGCTTCCTAGACCACACGCCGGAGCTGGCCAAGGCGATCGATGACATGTTTTCAGCAGCAACTCATAACGGCTAGGAGGGCGATTTACGACGAGTCCGCGCTCTGGATCCGTCAGATCGACTGCCGGTATCCGAAGAATTCATGGTCTTCGTTGTAGCCGCCGAAGCCGCCGCCCACGTCGGAAAAGTTCTCAACGAATTCGATGCCCTTGATCCATTTGACCATCTTGAAGCCGAGCTGCACCTCGTTGCGCAGCCGAAGTGGCGCCCCGTGTCCGTACGAAAGCGGCGCACCGTTCAGGTCGTAGGCGAGCATGGTGAGCTGATAGCCCATCTGCTCGATCGGATGCGCATCGTAGTAGTCGCCCTCATCCGGTCCCTCACCCAAGGAATAGAACACCACCCACTTTGCTTCAGGTGTCGGCTTGACCAAGCCGAGGATGGCCTGCATCGACACCCCTCCCCACTTGGCTACTCCCGACCAGCCCTGGATGCAGAAGTGCTGCGTAATCTGCTCGTGGTAATCCATTGCTCGCAGCTCGGCGAGGCTCAACTCGACCGGATTGCCCACGAGCCCGTTGATGCGCAAGCGGTAGTCCCGGAAATGGTTGTCAAAGAGATTCTTGTACTCTTCGGATTCGGGATACTGGCCATTCAGCCAGAGGCGCGGCGAGATGTCCTTCTCCGTGTACTGCCCCGGGCGTGAGTCGATGTGCTCGAACAACCGCTGTGCCGGGCCGATCAGGGCGTAACCGGCCCTCTGGATGAGCCGCGGATGCCGAATGGTGAGCGGAGTAGCGGCGACCCAACCGACGATGATGACCACCATCGAGGCAGCGAAAATCCAGAACCCCGTCCAGGACTGGTCGTTGCGCCCCGCGTACATGTGGTTGAGGTTCTCCAGCGCCCCGGTAGTGAGAACCAGAGCCACGTGAAGGACGATGAACAACAGGAACCAGCACAGCACCAGGAAGTGCAAGGAACGTGCCATCTGAATGTTGAAGACCGAGCTGATGCGCCGAAAACGCGTGGAGAGTGCCGGGGACATGCCTAGCCCGGTGATGAGGGCCAGGGGTGCGGCGATGAAGATCGTGATGAAGTAGGCGATCAGTTGCAGGCTGTTGTAGTTGGTCCATCCGCTCTCGGCCGGCCATTCCAAGGAGAGGTATTGGATGGCAACCGATATCGAGTTGGGGATGACGTCCCAGCTCAGCGGGACCACGCGCATCCACTGGCCCGTCGCGAACAGCAGCACGAAGAAGACGACTCCGTTGACCAGCCATAGCGTGTCTATCCCAAGGTGCCACCAGCGCGCGAGTCCGATCGAGTGCCGAAGCCCGGCAAGCCGACCTGCTGAGGGAGGCTGATCGAATCCTTCTTAGCCGTCCACAAAGGATCTTCGGGTACTGGCTTCTGTACCCGGAACCAATCCCGTCCCGGCGTCGAATGCCGTGTCCAATACAGTCGCGGGTGATCCGTAAGTATCTGTGCACCGGAACGGATGATGAAGATCATGAAGAACATGTTGAGGAAGTGTTGCCACCCCAGCCAGGCGGGAAACCCCGCGGGGGCGTCATACGGTAGCTTTGAGGCTCCCGGATAGGTCTTCAGGAACGACTCGACGGGGGGCAACCCCCGGATCCCTTTCGCGACGGCCACCGCGACGATGAGCAGCACGAAGCCGATGGGGATCAACCAGAGCAGATTGAACCACTTGCTGGGGCTGATCCGAATACGCGGGGCGATGCCGCGATCCTGGGGAAGCGAACCGGCGAAAGTCGTCGGGTCGATGACGTCCTCCCCGCGCTTCAACTCACTCCGGAAGCTGCCCTCGGCACCGGACCCGGCGTGCGACGTCGGACCCCTTCGCTGCGGGTCCTGCATCGGATCCTGCGGCATCGGTTTGTCAGCTGTCATGAGGCCGAGCCTAGACCCCGGCGGGGTTGGACGATGAAACTGGATCGTCGCCCTTGGCGAAGCCACACTGTCCAGCGCCCGGCTTCATCAGTTCACTGATGATTTAGCTGATGGTTCCCTGTGAGTCGGGCCAACGTGTTTCACGGCTCCTAGCTTTGGGACCATGAAATTCAAAACAATCCCGGTCATCATCGGAACATTGTCTTGTGTGCTCGTCGGCGGCGCCGCGTTCGCGGCGGTTTCCACGATCGCCGGCCCCCACGAGGACGGAACGGCAGTCACGTCAATCGGCATGCGCGTCACGCCAACAGGACAGCAGACCTCACTCGGAGACCTCCCGCTCAACTCCGCCATTTCGCCCGACGGCAAGAGGCTCGCGGTCACCAACAACGGTCAAGGTACGCAGTCACTGCAACTCGTCGATCTATCAGACCACGAGGTAGACCAGACCATCTCCTACAAGTCCCCGGAATCCCTCTACATGGGCTTGGCGTGGAGCCCCGACGGCACCAAGCTCTACGCCAGCGCAGCAGCAAACTCCAAGATCCGGACCTACAGCTACTCCGGCGGCAAACTGGCAGAAGGTGCGCCCATCCAGCTTCCCACCACGACGCCCGCGGGCAAGGCACTCAACCTCTTCCCGGCCGGATTGGCGATCACGCCCGACGGTAAGCGGCTAGTTGTCGCAGATCAGCTCGCTGACGCCGTGTCCGTCGTCGACCTCTCCACTGGCAATGTCTCGACGACGCCGGCCGGTCACCGGCCGCTTTCGGTCACGGTTTCCCCGGATGGCACGAAGGCGTTCGTCACCAACCAGGGCGCCTCGGACCTCTCCACGGTGGACATCACAGGCGCCGAACCGAAGGTTTCCCGCACCGTCACGGTGGGTCTCCACCCCAACAAGTCCGTCCTGTCGAAGGACGGCCGCACGCTTTACGTCGCCAACGGCGACGACGACACCGTCTCGGTTGTCGATACCGCCGCCGGCACAAGCTCGAGTGTCAGCGTCGCACCTGAAAAGGGCGCACCGGTGGGAACCAATCCCACCGGACTTGCCCTGGACGAAGCCGGGCACCGCCTCTTCGTGAGCAACTCCGGTAACAACGACGTCGCCGTCGTCGATCTTGCCCAGAACGCAGTGGCCGGCGTGGTGCCTGTCGGCTGGTACCCGAGTTCGTTGGCCTTCAGCGGCGGGACATTGCATGTCACCAACGCGAAGGGGCTGGGCGCCGGACCAAACAACGGACCTGGCCACCCGAACCCGGAGTCAACCGCACCGGCCGCCGAAAACCAATACAGCGGATCGATGATCGTTGGCACGCTGAGCAGTTTCAGCGTTCCGGAGGGCGGCCAGTTGCAGAAGGCCACCGAGCAGGTCAAAAACAACAACCGTCCGGACACCGCCGGTGGCAACATCATCCCGCGCCAACCTGGTCAAGAGAGTCCCATCAAACACGTGATCTACGTTGTCAAGGAAAACCGCACTTACGACCAGGTGCTTGGAAGCATCGGCAAGGGCAATGGAGATCCTTCGCTGAATCTCTTCGGCGACGAGTCTGCGCCGAATATGCGGGCCCTCTCCAAGAAGTTCACCACCATTGACAACTTCTACGCCGATGCTGAAGTCAGCGCCAACGGTTGGAACTGGGTGGCCTCTGCCAACTCGAACCCGTACGCAGAGCAGATGTGGCCGGCCAACTATTCTGGCCGCAAGGCGCCGTATCCCAGCGAAGGAAATGCCCCTGAAATCGCGGCCCAACAGCCCGACAACACGTATGTCTGGCAGCGGCTCGCCAAGGCAGGCGTTAGTTTCCGCAACTACGGCTTCTACGTTTCCAACAACGCTGGCACGTTCAACGCCGCGGACCCCATTCTGGATGCGCAGACCGACCACAACTACCACGGTTACGACCTGAACTGCCCTGATTCGGCGGGATCGTTCGTGCCGCTGAAGCCTGGCTGCGGTACTCCACGTATTGAAGAATGGGCCAAGGACTTCCAGTCCCAAGTGACATCCGGAACGGTTCCCACGGTCCAGTTCGTCCGGCTGCCCAATGACCACACCCAGGCCACCCGCGTTGGCGCCCCCACGCCGAAGGCCTACGTCGCGGATAACGACTACGCGCTCGGCAAGCTGGTGGACACCGTGTCCCACTCTTCTGCTTGGAAGGACACCGCCATCTTCGTCACGGAGGATGACGCGCAGAACGGCCCGGACCACGTGGATGCGCACCGCACCTTGGCACTGGCCATCAGCCCCTATACCCAGACCGGGAAAGTCGATTCCACCTTCTACAGCACGGCTTCGATGGTCCGCACCATCGGCCTCATCGCTGGCATCGGCCCGCTGACCCAGTTCGATGCGTTCGCCACTCCCATGAACGCGTCGTTCACAGCCAAGCCTGATAACACGCCGTACACCGCGCTCAAGCCCAGCTATGACATGACCACCGTCAACGGGGCGAACGCTCCGATGGCCCCCCAGGTGGCCACCCAGGACACTGCCACCGAAGACAAGATCGATGAGCAACTGTTCAACAAGTCCATCTGGCAATCAGTGAACGGTGCTGACTCGAAGATGCCCGAACCCCAGCACAGCGTGATCGGTTCCGGGTCCGGTTCCAGCAGCCAGCCGGCTGCGAAGGATCCCGACGGCTAGCCAGATCCTATTTAGCAGGGGCGGTCACCGGCATCGGTGGCCGCCCTCCGCTGTTCCAGTGCTGAGCGCGCGTCAAAAAACGGGACCACTTCCCCTGTCAAAGAATTAATCCAGAATCTATTCTGTTGGTGGACCGGTACTGTACGGTCTGTCAGGCCACCGGCACGTCCCGGGAAGCCCATCCCGCTCCGGGGGCCGTCTCTATGAGGAGGCGTCCATGTCATCTCCCGATGTGCCGACCCGGGGGCCAGCACGGCCCGGTCCGTATATTGTGGCCGGAATCCTGCTGGCCATCGCCATTCTGGTTCCGCTGCTTGTCCCGGTGTATTCGATTGATCAGCCGCGGCTCGCTGGCATGCCGTTCTTCTACTGGTACCAAATGCTGTGGGTCCCGATCACGGCGGGAATGGTGGGCGTCTCCTACTGGCTGGTTACCAAGGAGGACCGTCGCCGCCGCGAGGCCGCACGCGGCGCGCGCGCTGAGGATCGGGAACAATGAGCGGGCTCACCGTCCCGCTGGCGACCACAACGGACCGGCCCGTCAACGGCGTCGCGCTCACCGTCGTCGTCGTCCTCTTTATCCTGGTGGCTGTCCTGGGCTTCTTCGCCGCGCGCTGGCGCGCTGGCAAGGAGACGGGCTTGCACAGTCTCGATGAGTGGGGCCTCGGCGGACGCGGTTTCGGAACCTGGGTGACGTGGTTCCTTCTCGGCGGGGACCTCTATACGGCATACACGTTCGTGGCGGTGCCGGCGGCGATGTGGGCCACTGGCGCCGTGAGCGGTTTCTTCGCGGTCCCGTACACAATCGTGCTCTACCCGATCGTGTTCCTGTTGATGAGCCGTTTGTGGTCGGTCTCGCACCGGCATGGGTTCGTCACGCCGGCTGACTTCGTTGGCGGGCGCTATGGCAGCAGGGCACTGACGGTTGCGGTGGCGCTCACTGGCATTGTCGCGACCATGCCCTACATCGCGCTGCAACTGGTCGGCATCAAAGCCGTTCTCACGGTGTTGGGGCTCGGCAGCGCGCAGAATGTGCTGCTGACTGACCTTCCGCTGATCATCGCCTTCGTGGTCCTGGCCGCCTACACCTACACCTCGGGCCTTCGGGCGCCGGCGCTCATCGCCGTCGTGAAAGATCTCCTGATCTACCTCGCTGTCATCGTTGCTGTGATCTACCTGCCGATCAAGTTCGGGGGCTGGGACAACATCTTCGGTGCGGCCCAGACGAAACTCGACGCCATCAGCCCGGCGACAGGCAAGCCGGCCGGCGTCTTCATCCCGGGTGCCGCCAGCTACTCGGCGTACTGGACGCTGGCCCTTGGCTCGGCCATGGCGTTGTTCATGTACCCGCACTCGGTCACCGGGGTCCTGGCGACGAAGAGCAGGAACACCATCCGCAAGAACGCCGCGGTTCTCCCGCTGTACTCGTTGATGCTGGGATTCCTTGCCCTTCTTGGTTACGCGGCCATCTCTGCGGGCACCAAGCCCCTTGACCTGAACGGTGCCGTCAATCCGCAACTGGTGGTTCCGCAGTTGTTCCTGGACAACTTCCCCGCATGGTTTGCCGGGATCGCCTTGGCGGCTATCGCCATCGGCGCGTTGGTCCCCGCCGCCATCATGTCGATCGCTGCCGCCAACCTGTTCACCCGCAATATCTACCGCGACCTGATCCGGCCCGACGCCGACCCGCGGCAGGAAGCGAAGGTCTCTAAGATCGCCTCCCTCGTGGTGAAGTTCGGGGCGCTGATCTTCGTAATCGCGATGGACCAGTCGGCCGCCATCAATATGCAGCTCCTCGGCGGCATCTGGATCCTGCAGACCTTCCCCGCGATCGTGGCAGGACTGTACACCCGTTGGTTCCACCGCTGGGCGCTCTTCGCAGGCTGGGCGGCCGGGATCATCTACGGCACCGTAGCGGCGTACAACGTGGTCAACCCCGTGACGAAGGCCAACTTCGGCGGCTCCATCGCCGCCATCCCGGGCACCAACGTGCAGGTCTACATCGCCGTCGTGGCGTTCGCGATCAACCTCATCGTTGCTGCCGTACTCTCGTTGGTCTTCCGCGCAATGAAGCTCCCCGACGGAAAGGACATCACCCGGAACTCGGACTACGGAGCTGACGAGCACGATCCGAAGGTGGCCGAACTTCAGCGCGAGTACCCCTTGGGCGAAACGGGAGGCGGTACGTTCTGACCGCAGGCACTACCAGTACACGGCTGGTCGTGTGTGAGCGTGCCTAGGCTGGTTGGCGTAGTTCCTGTCCGTGGCGCGTGCGAAACAGGTCCCCGAAATAGTGCGCCGCCATGACAGGCGGGTCTCCGTTCAGTTGCGTTCCTGGCAGGGGCGGGGCTGTTGATCGGTAGGTATGTCCGGTGGGGGTGCGGATGTCGAGGACATGCCGTGTCCCGGGGCGTGTTGTTGTCTTGGTTCGTGTTGTCCAGCCGGTGAGTTCTTTGGTGTGGTTGCAGGCTTCGCACAGGCCCGCCCCGTTCGTCAGGCTCGTTGTGCCACCGTCGTGCCAGGGGATGATGTGGTCGAAGTGCCGGATGGGCGCGTCGCAGTAGGGTGTCCGGCAGGTGTCGTCGCGGGCCTGGATGAAGCGCCCCATGCCCGCCGGGAAGAGCCGGGCACGGGAATCGGCGGCGACAAGCTCCCCGGTCCCGGGGGCGGTGTAGAGGCGCCGGAGCCAGAGCTTCAGATCCTGGGGCTGCCCGGACTGGCCGTGTTCGATGTTGCCGCTGCTGCCGGTGAGCATCGTCCGTGCCCAGGCTGCGGGGACGATGCCGTAGCCGGGAAGGCGAGCGGGTTCGGCATCGCCTTGGAACAGGGTGCGGTCGGTCATGACGAGCTGGACCTCGACACCGGTGATGCCTGCGGGGGTGCCGGTGGTGCGTTCGACGAGGGTGTCGGCCATGATCTGTCCGCGGGTCCGGGTCTCCCCGGGGGAGCGGAGGGTGTCGGCGTGCCGGGTCAGGGCCGTGTGCACGGCGACGCCCTGGGCGACGGGAAGCAGGGCGGTCAGGTAGGTCATGGTGTCCGGGGCCGGGCGCAGGCTGACGTGTCGCTCGGCCGACGCGTGGCTGGCACGCTGGGTGACGG
This sequence comes from Arthrobacter sp. SE2, assembly GCF_058244265.1. Lineage (NCBI taxonomy): Bacteria > Bacillati > Actinomycetota > Actinomycetes > Micrococcales > Micrococcaceae > Arthrobacter > Arthrobacter sp. SE2. Next base: position 17,769 of record NZ_JBZAYA010000037.1, read on the forward strand.
AGCGGGGGTCCCGCCGGTAGGCCGCGGTCCTGGCCGCCGCGATGATCGCCTTGTCCCCGGCGCCGTCGAAGACTCCGGTGTCGGCGGCGAGTTCCTCGTCCACGGCGCAGCGGTCTTCGGCACTCAGGCAGGCTGTTTCCTTCACGAGCAGGGTCGCCCGCCATTCGCTCAGTTGTCCTGACTCGAGGGCAGCGAGGGTGTGCGGCATTTCGCTCACGAGCGCTTTGGCCAGGCCGTGGAGCCGGGATCCGCGGACCGGTGACTCCCGCCGGGCCAGGGCGATCTGGGCTCCGACGCCGCGACCCTGCTCGTCGGCGGGAACACCGGCCGCCGCGTCGGCGCTGCGCTGGGCGGCATCGAACACGACAGCGATCCGGGCCTGCGCAGCCGCGGCCGCCGACTTCAAATCCTCAAGGACGCGCAACTGGTTTATCAGTTCAGTACTATCGAGGCCTGGCCAAAGCGAGTGCACAGCATCGATCAGGTTCTGCACCCGGACATCCGGCACGGCAGCATCTGGAACTCTGGCCTCGACCGGCGCGCCCGTCCCGATCAGCTGCGTTCCCTGATTGCCGTTCATAAGAAAAGCCTCGCAGGGACCACTGACATTATTAGGCCGGAGAACCGCACCCGGGCGAAAAATCTTGAGAAAAAGCCGGACTTTTTTGGGGGCCAGCACCCCGAACACCCAGACAACCCGGCCATCGCTCGCACTACTGGCGCTAGGCGGCAGCGCCAGCACCAGCACCGACGGAAGAATGGGCATGCTCACCACCCTGGGCTTCCGCTTCCTCGATGCTTCCGGCTGTTCTTTGAGGGCAACGGGCGGACCCTGGCTTTGTTCATTCGTTCTCGGGGGCGTTGCTTCCCGGGCTGGCTGAGACGGAACTGATTGTTGCGAGCGACGTGCGCAACCCGCTGTGCGGGCCGGACGGTGCGCCTGCGGTGTTCGGTCAGCAGAAGGGCGCTTCACTCGCGGATGTCACAGCGCTCGACGCCGGTCTGACGCACTTTGTCTCTGTGTTTGCTTCGGGTGGGTTTGAGGATGTGGCTTCCTTTTCCGAGCATTCCGGCGCTGGAAGCGCCAGTGGGATCGGCTTCGCGTGCCTGTTGCTTGGCGCTTCTCAGGTCTCCGGGGCGGACTACTTCCTGGACCTCCTGGACTTCGACACCCGGAAGGGGACCTGCGACGTCGTCATCAGAGCCTCGCCGGAAAGTTGCCTGCCGCCGTCGCACGCTGCTCGGGCGCCCGACCGATCATCGCTGTCGCGGGCCGCTCGTTGCTGCCTCGGGAACGGTGGTCCGAGATGTCGCTCTCGCGGGTCTACACGCTGGCGGACTACACGGACCGGGACTCTTCGAAGGATCCTGTGTTGTCGCCGGAACTGTTGCGGCGGATCGGGCGGGATATTGGTGAGGGGCTGCTCGGCTTAAGTGGCATGTAAGCAGACACGCCCAACTTCCGTGATCTCTTACTGCCGCTGGTCTACGGTTGGCTCAATGTCGGGATTGGTCAAGGGGGACACATGGAATTTGCAGAACGGCTCTCGGCGCTTGCCGCAAAGGTGCGTCAGCAGCGCGAGGCTATTCAGACCGAGGAAGCAACGAAGAACGCATTCGTCATGCCGTTCATCTCAACGATCCTCGGCTACGACGTTTTCAACCCGCTGGAGGTCGTGCCGGAGTTCACAGCGGATGTAGGGATCAAGAAAGGCGAGAAGATTGACTACGCCATCGTGAAGGATGGCGAGATACAGATCCTCATCGAGTGCAAGAAGTCCATCGGACCAGTAAGGATCGAACACGCTTCTCAACTGTTCCGCTATTTTGCAGTCACAAATGCGCGGATCGCCATACTCACAAACGGCGAGGTGTATCAGTTTTTTACTGATCTCGATGCTCCGAACCGTATGGACGAAAAGCCGTTCTTGGTGCTGGATCTCAATGACATTGATGATTCGCTCTTGCCGGAACTCCAGAAACTCTCAAAAGATGTCTTCGATCTTGACTCGATCATCAACGCCGCTGGCGAACTGAAATACATCGGCGAGCTAAAACGGACACTGGCTGCCCAGTTCCGCGAACCTGAAGACGAGTGGGTCAAGTTTTTGACCACACGGGTGTACACCGGCCCTTATACGCAGCGTGTGCGCGAACAGTTCACGTCGCTCGTCAAAAAGGCATCGAAGCAGTTCCTCAATGACCAAGCTAATGAACGTCTTAAGAAAGCCCTCGGTTCTCAGACCTTTACCCAAGTCGACGATTCGGCAATTCTTGCGAAGGTGACGAGTGAGCCGGTCGTTGAATCCGACCTCGCCGAATCCGATGGTATTGAAACCACGCTCGAAGAAATCGAGGGCTACCAGATTGTCCGGGCGATCGTTTGCAGCGATGTAAAGCCCTCAAGGGTCTTCCAGCGCGACTCCAAGTCGTACTTCGCCGTACTTCTAGATGACAATAACCGCAGGCCGATAGCGCGCCTGCATTTCAACCGAACACAGAAGTACATCGGACTCTTCGACGAACACAAAGAGGAGCGGCGTGTTCCCATCGGCTCCCTTGAAGACATTTACGAACACGCTGACGCTCTTCGCGCCAGCGTGAGGAGCTACCTGTAATAGCTGCCGTAAGGGCGGTGGTCCGAGATGTCCGTATCGCGTGTCTCGCCGAGCAATCCACTGCGCGATATATTCGGAGGGTCTCGAACTGAGTTATAAGAGCCTTGTCACCGGACTGGCCGAGCGAGGCTTGGTCTTCGTCCCTGCACGAAGGAGCACTCCATGACTGACACCAAACCGGTCCTCGTCGTCGGCGGCACCGGCCATGTCGGCGGCAAAGTGGTCGATGAACTGCTAGCAAGGGGAAAGAGCGTCCGGGCGTTGGTCCGGCCAGGATCGGACCCGAGCAAGCTCGAGGCCAAAGGTGTCGAGATTGCCCGCGGCGACATGCTCGACCTTGACTCCCTCATCGCCGCAATGACAGGGGTCGACGCCGTTATCACCTCTGCGGCCGGGTACACCCGCCGCGACAAACGGGCCTTGGAAATCGACACCACAGGCAACACCAACCTCGCCGTCGCTGCGAGCCGGACGAGTGTCAGGCGATTCATTCTGGTCAGCATCCTCACCTCAGACCAGACACCGAACGTCGCGCATTTCTGGCACAAAAAACTCACGGAAGACAAGCTGGAGGAACTGGGTGTCCCGTTTGTCGCCCTTCGCCCCGGCGCTTTTCTCGACCAGATCACCCAGATGGGAGGAGACCCGTTCGAGAAGAAGCGCCTCACGTGGTTCGGCACCAAGACCGTCCCGCTGACCTTCGTTCTCACCTCCGATCTCGCCGTCTACCTGGCCGCCGCGGTCGACGCGGACATCGCCGACGGCGAGCGGATCGACATCGGATGGGACCGAGCTGTCACCATGCAGGATATCGCCGACATCGCTTCGACTTTTGCGGGTGGACAGGTCCGCGTCCGCTCGATGCCGGTCGGGCTGGTTCACGCGCTCGGCGCGTTAACCTCGGTATTTCATGAGGCGGATGCTGGCAGCGCGTGTTTAAGCAGGGAAAGGTG
>NZ_JBZAYA010000038.1:0-18170 GCF_058244265.1 Arthrobacter sp. SE2
AACCCGCTAAGGATGTGTGAGGTCTCTTCTCCTGCAGCCACGTCCAACCTCTCTTCATTGAATGTCTGGGCGCTTGCACTGTGGTGCGCGCTGAAACGTGCATAGAAATTTCGTATTGTGAGAATAAAATTCTGTAATTCGAGATTAGCGACGCCTTCGCCAAGCGTCAATCCAGCGGGGCGGAGGCTAGCGCCCACAAGGCCTCGCGGCCCCACGCTGCCGTTTGTGACCGCCGTCGGGAATGCGGCCCTTGACCAAAGGTGACCTAGCTCATACAGTTATTTCACTATTCAATAACTAGATTCCACGATGCGAAAAAGCTTCAACTCCTCTCACAGCGTCTCGGAAGCCTAGTTGCAGCACCACAAAGAAGTGGAGATCCACGATGCAATCGACTCCCCCAGTCGGCGTCACAGCGGCTCCGGAGCAGACCGTCCTGCCAGGCAGTTCGGTCCATCCGTCAGTAGGAAATGAAACCCTGTGCGATGTAGCGTCCGTCGCAGCAGGCCGCACCATCAGCCCCAGCCTCTATAACCTCGACCTCGCCCCCACCAAGAAAGAGGGAAGGCGCTGGACCAGTTACAGCATCTTCACCCTCTGGGCCAACGACGTCCACAGTCTTGGCAACTACGCTTTCGCCATCGGCCTCTTTTCGCTTGGCCTGGGCGGGTGGCAAATCCTCGTGGCCCTCGGCATCGGCGCGGTTTTGCTGTTCACCCTCTTGACCTTCTCCGGTTTCATGGGCCAGAAGACCGGTGTCCCCTTCCCTGTGATGAGCCGGATCAGCTTCGGTATCCGCGGCGCACAGTTGGCCAGCCTGGTCCGTGGCGCAGTGGCCATCGCCTGGTTCGGAATTCAGACCTACCTTGCCTCCGTGGTGCTCCGCGTCATGCTTGTCGCCATGTTCCCCGGGCTCAAGGACATGGACGCCAACTCGATCCTGGGCCTGTCCACCCTTGGCTGGATCGCCTTCGTATCCCTCTGGATTGTCCAGTTGGTTATCGTCAGCTTCGGCATGGAAATGATCCGCAAATACGAGGCCTTCGCCGGCCCGATCATTCTCGCCACCATGCTGGCAATTGCCATCTGGGTATTCGTGGAGGCCGGGGGCGCCATCCAGTGGTCCGGCATCAAGGGCCTCGAAGGCGGCGAGATGTGGCGCACGATCTTTGCGGGCGGCGCGCTGTGGGTCTCCATCTACGGCACCTTCGTGCTGAACTTCTGCGATTTCACCCGTTCCTCGGTGTCCAAGAAGTCGATTGTCCGTGGCAACTTCTGGGGCATCCCCATCAACATGCTCCTTTTCGGCGCAATCGTGGTCATCATGGCCGGCGGCCAGTACAAGATCAACGGCAAGATCATTGAAAGCCCCTCCGACATCGTGCAGAGCATCCCCAACACGCTCTTCCTCGTCCTGGCCTGCCTTGCCTTGCTGATCCTGACCATCGCAGTGAACCTCATGGCGAACTTCGTGGCACCTGTCTACGCGCTCACCAATCTCTTCCCCAAGCACCTGAACTTCCGCAAGGCAGCCTGGGTCAGCGGTACCATCGGCCTGGTCATCCTGCCGTGGAACCTCTACAACAACCCTTTGGTGATCGTGTACTTCCTGGGCGGACTCGGCGCGCTGCTCGGCCCGCTGTTCGGCGTCGTCATGGCCGACTACTGGCTCCTGCGCCGCGGCAAGGTCAACATCCTTGACCTCTACACAGACCACCCTTCGGGCACCTACTTCTACAAGCGCGGCGTCAACCCCCGGGCGATCGCCGCAATGGTTCCGGCCGCCGTCGTCGCCATCCTCATCGCGTTCGTTCCCGCCCTGGAGGCCGCGGCACCGTTCGCTTGGTTCTTCGGCGCAGGCATCGGTGCGTTGTGCTACTACGTGTTCGCGGACAAGAAGCAGCAGCACACCGACGTCTCCGGCGAGCCGATCGCCGTCGTCAGCAACCACTAAGAACCGCCAGAAGCCCAACTGGCTCGCAGAAAATGCCGTTTTGGCCCGTCAAAACGACAACAACTGCGAGCCAGTTGGGCTTCCCCCCAATCCAGGAGGAACACATGCGCATCCTCGTCGCAAACGTCAACACCACCCAATCCATGACCGACTCCATCGCAGCCCAGGCGCGAAGCGTCGCGGCTCCCGGCACCGAGATCATCGGCATCACCCCGCGATTCGGCGCCGATTCCTGCGAAGGAAACTTTGAAAGCTACCTCGCCGCCATCGCCGTGATGGACCGCGTGGTCAACTACCCCGAACCGTTCGACGCCGTCATCCAGGCCGGCTATGGCGAGCACGGCCGCGAGGGACTCCAGGAGCTCCTCGACGTCCCGGTGGTCGACATCACCGAGGCCGCGGCCAGCACCGCGATGTTCCTCGGCCACAAATACTCCGTGGTCACCACTCTGGACCGCGCGGTCCCGCTCATCGAAGACCGCCTCAAGCTCGCCGGGCTGGATGACCGCTGTGCCTCGGTCCGCGCGAGCGGTATGGCTGTCCTGGAGCTCGAGGAATACCCGGACCGCGCAGTCGAAGCCATCGTGGAACAAGCTGAACGCGCAGTGCGCGACGACAAAGCCGAAGTCATCGTCCTCGGCTGCGGCGGCATGGCAGGGCTCGACGAACAGATCCGCCAACGCTGCGGCGTTCCGGTGGTGGACGGAGTCGCCGCCGCCGTGACCATCGCCGAGTCGCTCGTCCGCCTGGGACTGTCCACGTCCAAGGTCCGGACCTACGCCACGCCGCGCCCCAAGACCGTCATAGGCTGGCCCCTGACCATAACGGACACGACGACGGCGGATGCTCCCGCCGCGCGCTAGCTCAACAAACAGGAGAACCGCGTGAGCGAAACCATCCCTACCCGGCCCCGGGTCGCCGTCGTCACCGGAGCCGGTTCCGGGATCGGGCGGGCGGTTGCCCGCCTTCTGCTGGCCGAAGGTTACCGCGTTGCCCTCGCCGGACGGCGGGAAGCGCAGCTTCTCGAGACTGCCGCACGCCACCCCGAGGCGCTCGTGGTGCCGTGCGATGTGACAGTGCCCGACGACGTCGCGCGCCTTTTCGCGGCGGCCCGCCAACGCTGGGGGAGGGTTGATGTCCTGTTCAACAATGCGGGCATCTTCGGTCCTTCCGGCAGCGTGGATGAGATCAGCGTGGCCGATTGGAATACCACCCTGGCAGTGAATGTCACCGGCTCCATGCTGTGCGCGGCTGAGGCCGTGCGCACCATGAAGTCGCAGGAGCCGCAAGGCGGACGGATCATCAACAACGGCTCCATCTCCGCCCATTCGCCGCGGCCCCTGTCCGTCGCGTACACCGTGAGCAAGCACGCCATGACGGGCCTGACCAAGAGCATAGAGCTTGACGGGCGCCCGTATGGCATTACGTGCGGGCAGATCGATATCGGCAACACCCGCACCGAAATCATGGACACCATCGGCGTGGGCTCGGGGGCGCTCCAGGCCGATGGCAGCAGGCGCGTGGAGCCCATGTTTCCTGTGGAGGATGCTGCACGCGCTGTGCTCATGATGGCCAACATGCCCGCGTCGGCCAATGTTGGTTCCGTGGTGGTGACCGCCGCCGGGATGCCGTTCGTGGGCCGGGGCTAGCTGGCAGCTGCTGGAAGCCCGGCTACCTAGAAAATCGACCAGCCAGTGCGGGTGGTGAACTCATCCAGGGCGGCAACGCCCGCGAGTGAATTCCCGGATCGTCCCAGGCCGGGGCTCCAGACGCAGATGGTGCATTTGTTGGGTACCACGGCCACAATTCCGCCACCCACCCCGCTCTTTCCAGGGAGCCCCACGCGGTAGGCGAATTCGCCGGCGGCGTCGTAGGTGCCGCACGTGAGCATCACGGCGTTGATTCTCTTTGTCTGCGAGGGCGACAGAAGAGCCGTGCCGTTCCCGCGCAGCCCGTTGTTGGCCAGGAACCTGCTCGCGAGGGCCAAATCAGTGCAGCTCATTTCAAGCGCGCACTGGTTGATGTATGCCTCGAGGACCGAGTCCACGGGGTTTTCGAGGTTTCCGTAGCTTGCCAGGAAGTGTGCCAGCGAGGCGTTGCGGTGACTGTGCGCCGCCTCTGAAGCTGCCACCTCGGGGTCGGTGTCGATCGAGTTGTTACCGCTTTCTTGGCGGAGCAATTCCCGGACGGGAGACGGCGAGTTGCCCACGATGCTGAGCAGCCTGTCGGTGACAACCAGGGCACCGGCATTGATGAACGGATTCCGCGGAATTCCGTCTTCGTGTTCCAGCTGCACCAGGGAATTGAACGGATTGCCGGAGGGCTCCCGGAACACGCGCTTCCAGATCCGGTCGCCATCGCCGGCCAGCACCAGGGCGAGGGCGAAGACCTTCGAGATGCTTTGAATGGAGAAGGGCACATCGGCGTCTCCGGACGAGAACACGTCGCCGTTGGCCGTTGCCACGGAGATGCCGAATTGCTTGGTATCCACCGCGGCCAGGCTCGGGATGTAGTCTGCAGGCGCTCCTTGGCCGAGCAAGGGCTGAACCGTGCCGACAATGTCGTCAAGGAGATTCTGGAGGTCCATGTTTCTTAGTGCCGTCCTTCGGAGTGGGTCCACAACCTGAGCTGAAGATGCGCGAGCAGCCGTTGCTCTGCGGAGTGGAGGTCGATGCCGGCCACTTCACAGGCTCGCCGCAGCCGGTAATGGACCGTATTCCGGTGGACGGCCAGTTCTTCCGCGCACCGGTTCACATCACCGAAGAATTCAAGGTACGTCAACAGCGTAGTGGCGAACTCCGGGTACAAGTCGCACAGCGCGGAGATGCCACCATGCCGAAGGTCGGTCCTCGAAGCCAGAAGCTCCAGCAATTCCTTCGTCAAAACAGTCGTTTCGACGTCTGCGTAGGACGCCACATGGATCGAGGGAGTGCTTTCCAGGACCTTCAATACGCTGCGGACGTGTTCCAGCGTTCCGTGCAATGCGTCGAGGCGTTCGACGACGGGCCCGACGGCGGCCTGCACCTGGCAGTGCAGGTGGACTCTTGCGTCCCGGACAATGACGTTGATGAGGCGGTTGATGGCCGGCGGAGACTTTATGGGGTCAAGGTCAGGAAGAATCATGGCTATTTCCAGGCCGATGGCTCCCACCACGGCACCGGGACGGTAGGCGGCCGCATGGATCGATGCCACATTGGCCAACTCGCCACGCCGCAGTTGCAAGCCCGCTGTCGTCTCGTCGTTGCCTTGGGCGGAAATCAGGACGAGGGCTGCCGGCTTGGATGGATCGATGCCCGCGGACTGTGCCTGGGAGTGGATCTGGGGAGTGCCGCTGAGCAGGCTGGATATCCTGTCGCGCCGTAGTGCCTGGGATTGCTCGTTGCGGTGCCGGACCAGTTCTATGGCCGCGTGCCGTGCCGCTCCAACCATGAGCTTGTCCGTGTTGTGAGCGAGGGGTTCCTTCCCTTCCTGAAGCCAGATGTAGCCCAGGATCCTGTTGCCTGCGTGGATACCGATCGCCACCCGTTCACGGAGACCTTCCGCCGGGTTGGCTTCCATGTGGATGGGAGCCTCGGCCGCTTGCAGGTGCTTGTAGACCCCTGACTCCTTCAACAGTTTTTGGTAACGCTCCGGTCCACGCCGGGCCAGGATGGAGAGCCTGCGGAGTTCATCGACGTCGTTGGAGGCCGGCGAGTACGCCAGGACGCGGTTTGCCGGATCCTCAATGACCACGTGGCCGTTGGCCAGGGTCGCGGTGGTCTGGGCGATCGCAAAAAGATCCCGGTGAATGATCGTGGACGCGTCGGTGGAAAGTGCAGGCTCCTGGATGCGGTTCTTGGCGATGCTTTCCAGCGTTCCCCAGTTCATTGTCGGAGACACTGCGATCAGGCCGATTCCGGTGGGAAACAGCACTTCCCGGACGGCGTCCAGGTCCTCCTCGTTCCCTTTCACCGCGACGGCAGCGGGGTAGTCCGGAATCAGCTTCCGGATGCCGGGCAATGCCGCGCGACCCCGGACTCCGATCAGCAGGACCAAGCTCCCGCGTTGGACCGGCGCCTCGTCCTCGGCGTCCACGATCACCGTTTCACGAACCGTGCCGTTGCCCGTTCCGGGAGGAACCAGCAGTTGCCCGTTGTCGACGCCGATGTCTTCAAGTATGTCGCTGAGCATGGCGCCAATGACATGCTCGGCAGATTCATGGGGTGCCACCCGTATTCACTTCCTCTAAGCGGCTTAGCCGCGCTCACAGCCATGAACACTACTCGCACTCTGGCGGAACGAAGTTGTCATTCGCGCACAACGGGGGTCGGGCGAATTTAGCTGGCCAGACAGTTCCTTCCCTTCCGCCGGAACCTAGAGTTGTTTCCGTCCCCTCCTCTGACGATCCAGCAGTGTAGCTGTGATTCCACGCGTCAGCAGGGGGACAAGTTCTGGAGCATGCAGCCGCACCCGCGGAACCGGAGTCAAAGGAGACCCCTGGAATGAAACGCACACTGAACCCGCCTGCGCCGAGCCCGATCGCCGGGGCTCAGATTGCCGGGCTTGATCCCGCTGATTCGCTGGAAAACAACCGGGAGCTTCTCGGCGACCGTTCGACCGCTGCGCAGGATTTTTCGAGCGAGGACGCCGGTTACCACAAGACCCTCAAACCCCGGCAGATCCAAATGATAGCGATCGGGGGCGCGATCGGAACGGGCCTCTTCATGGGGGCGGGTGGCCGATTGAATAGTTCCGGTCCGGCCTTGATCTTCGTCTACGCGCTCTGCGGGTTCTTTGCGTTCCTGATTCTGCGCGCCCTCGGCGAACTGGTTCTCCACAGGCCATCCTCGGGTTCGTTCGTGTCCTATGCCAGGGAGTTCTATGGCGAGAAGCTTGCCTACGCGGCCGGCTGGTTGTACTTCCTCAACTGGGCCATGACCTCGATTGTCGATGTCACCGCCGTCGCGCTTTACGTCAAATTCTGGGGGCAATTCTGGGTGCCGCTGCAAACAATCCCACAATGGCTTATCGCGCTTTGCGCCCTCGTCATTGTCCTGGCCCTCAACCTCGTCTCCGTGAAAATCTTCGGCGAGATGGAATTCTGGTTCGCCATGATCAAGGTGACTGCGCTGGTAGCTTTCCTCGTCGTCGGGGTCTGCTTCATCGTCTTTGGTGGGAAGACCGACATCGGAGTTCCCGGGCTGGGCGTGATCCTGGACCACGGCGGAGCTTTCCCGACCGGTGCCGTAGCGCCCCTGCTCGCGATCAGCGGCGTCGTGTTCGCGTATGCCGCGATTGAACTTGTTGGTACGGCTGCAGGCGAAACTGCCAACCCGGAAAAGGTGATGCCCAAGGCCGTCAACACGGTGGTCTTCCGGATCGCACTCTTCTATGTCGGTTCCGTGGTGCTCCTCTCGCTGCTCTTGCCGTTCACGGCGTACAAAACCGGCGAATCGCCCTTCGTCACCTTCTTCTCCCATCTCGGAGATCCCCATGCCGCGGCTGTTTCGGCATCGGTGATGAACTTCGTTGTCCTGACAGCGGCATTGTCGAGTCTCAACGCCGGCCTCTATTCCACGGGCCGGATCCTGAGGTCCATGGCGGTCAATGGCTCCGCGCCACAGTTCACCGCCAGGATGAGCAAATCGGGGGTGCCGTATGGCGGCATCCTGCTGACAGCGGTGATCACTCTTCTTGGCGTCGGCCTGAATGCCCTGGTGCCGTCCCAAGTTTTCGAGATCGTTCTCGAGGTGTCTGCGATCGGGATCATCGGCGGCTGGGCAACCATCATCCTGTGCCACATCAAGCTTCAAACCTGGGTCAGGCTCGGCAAGGCCGTTCGTCCGTCATTCCGACTCTTCGGAGCCCCCTTCACCTCATACCTCACGCTCGCCTTCCTTGCCTTCGTTCTCGTCACGATGGGCTTCTCGGAGACCGGGCGCTGGGTGCTCGCTTCCCTGCTGCTCCTGATACCCCTGCTCATTGCCGGCTGGTTCGCTTGCCGCAAACGGATCCTGGAGGCAGCCGAGGCCCGACGCGGCCACACGGGCGACCTGCCCGTCGTCGCCGGCTCCTTCTCCCTGGGTGGCCAGCGCTCCTGATGCACAACGAATTGATGGAAAGCGGAATTACCTTGCCCGGCATGACGTCGCGAAACAACAGTGCCACCCTGACCCAGCAAACCACCCTGGGTAAGCGAAGCCTGCGGGACATCGGCACGCCCAGCAGCGCGTGGCGTTCGCGCGCCGACGCGTGGGAGTTTCTCGGGTACGCGTTCAAGCAGCTGGCAAAGGGCGGCCCGGGAACGCGCTCGCATTCCGGTCTCCAGGACCAGGCCATCCAGGCCCTGCGCCTGCTGAAGGCCGTGGAACTGTATTGGGCGGCGCCGGGGCTGGCCGCGTTGGTGCCGCTACTCGACTGCGTGGATTCGGGTGATTACGACGCCGGACTGGAGATGATCCGCGGAATGTCCCACCTGATGCCTTCCGTCGGTCCGGGACCAGTCAGTCCGGAACCAGGTCAAACCGGGGCGGAGCGCTCCATTTCGGGTGTTCAGGACGAGAGCTCCGGGGAGCAACGGCCAGCGAGGGAGCGGCCACGGTTCGAGGTCCTGTTTGTCGACGACATCACCGAACAAGAAGCCGAAGCGCTGAAAGCGGACATGCTGGCCCAGCGGAGGCCGTCGGATGCCTTCACCTATGAACTCATCGTGGTTCCCAGCTACGAGGACGCGCTGGTTGCTTTGGTCCTGAACCCTGCCATCCAGGCCTGCATTCTCCGCCCGGGATTCAGCATCGGCAGCAGCCAGCCGCTTGGCCGCGACCTGAGGAAATACGTTGCCGGCCTGGTTGGCCCTGAACTTGCCGGAATGCCACCGCTGGGCAGGTTCCTTAGCCTGGCCGAGCAGATCTCCGAGTTACGCCCCGAACTGGATGTGTACCTGGTAGCCGGTGTCGCCATGGAGAGCCTCGCGGGTTCACTGACGAAGCGGTTCCGGAGGATTTTCCGCAGGCAGGACAATCTCGACCTGCACCTATCGCTGTTGTCGGGCGTCGCTGAGCGGTACAGGACCCCGTTTTTCACTGCGCTGCAGGAATACAGCCGGCGGCCGGCCAGCGTCTTCCACGCCTTGCCGATCTCTCGCGGCGGCTCGGTGGGCAATTCGCCCTGGATCCGCGACATGGTTGATTTCTACGGGATGAATCTTCTCTTGGCCGAGACGTCTGCGACTTCGGGGGGCCTCGATTCGCTGTTGGATCCGCACGGATCGATCAAGGAGGCCCAGGACTTGGCGGCGCGGGCTTTCGGCGCCCAAAAGACCTTCTTCGTCACGAATGGAACATCCACCGCCAACAAGATCGTTCATCAGTCCATCCTTGCTCCAGGGGATGTGGTCCTCGTCGACCGCAACTGCCACAAATCCCACCATTACGCTTTCGTCCTCGCCGGGGCCCAGGTTTCCTACTTGGATGCCTACCCGCTGGACCAGTACGCGTTCTACGGCGCCGTACCCCTCGCCAGCATCAAGGCCCGGTTGCTGGCCTACCGACGTGCCGGGCGCCTGGACGCAGTCAAAATGATCACGCTGACCAACTGCACCTTCGACGGCATCGTCTATGACGTCGAACGGGTCATGGAAGAATGCCTGGCCATCAAACCCGACCTGGTCTTCCTTTGGGACGAAGCGTGGTTCGCCTTCGCCCGGTCCCACCCCGTCTTCCGACGCAGGACGGCCATGGCAGCGGCGAGGACGCTTGAGGCTTCTTTCGGTGATCCCGACTACGCCGGCAGGCATGCTGAACAAGCGGCATCGCTCCACGACGCGGTGACGGGCGCGCCCGCCGATGATGAACTCTGGCTGAAGACCCGGCTGATCCCGGATCCAGCGAAAGCGCGACTGCGCGTCTACGCCACGCAGTCCACCCACAAGACCCTCACTTCGTTGCGCCAGGGATCCATGATCCATATCTTCGATCAGGACTTCAGCGAGCATAACCAAGAGGCGTTCCGCGAAGCGTATATGACCCATACTTCGACATCGCCCAATTACCAGATCCTCGCTTCTCTCGACATCGGGCGCCGCCAGATAGAACTTGAGGGTTTCGGCCTGGTTCAGAAACAGGCTGATCTGGCAACCAGCGTTGCCCAGGCTGTGGCCCGCCACACCTTGCTGAAGAAGTACTTCCGGGTCCTTACGTCGAGGGACCTCATTGCGGCGCCCTATCGGGAAACGGGCAGCGCCATGCCGCTCCGGGACGGGCTGGCAGCCCTGGCGGACGCCTGGCAGCACGACGAGTTCGTCGTCGACCCCAGCCGCCTCACGTTGGATATCAGCCGGACAGGGATCGACGGCGACACGTTCCGGCACCGCTATCTCGCCGACAAGCACGGGATCCAAGTCAACAAGACATCACGTAACACCGTGCTCTTCATGACCAACATCGGCACGTCCCGCAGCGCCGTCGCCTACCTGATCGAAGTCCTGGTCAAGCTGGCCGAGTCGTTCGAGGAGGAGCGGGCGGCGCGGAAAACGGCGGACGCCGGCCTCGCCGTGGGCCTCACGGGAGCCACTCCGCCCTTGCCGGACTTCAGCAGGTTCGCGGACCGCTATCGGGGCGATCCGCTCAGTCCCGATGGGGACATCCGGGCCGCCTATTTCGAGAGCTACAAGGATGGATCAACCGCGTACCTGGCGGCCGACGAGCTCAAGGCCAGGATCGCGGCGGGCGAGGAAGTTGTGTCGGCCGGATTCGTCACGCCCTACCCTCCGGGGTTCCCTATCCTCGTCCCGGGTCAGGTCATCACCAGCCAGACGTTGGCGTTCATGGCTGCATTGGATACGCGTGAAATCCACGGCTTCGACTCAGGGCGCGGGTTCCGGATCTTCGCGGACAAGGCGGACAAGGCGGTCAAGGACGCGTAGCACTGAATCAATCGATTCCACATCGTGAAATTTGAATTCCCCCTTGTGGAATGGTGTGATCGGGATTACATTGAATTCATCCCCGAAAATCGGGGCTGTTCCCAAACTGATTGGTTCAGATCAATGAAGTTCCCAGACTCTGCGGCGCTGAAGGCGAGTTCGGCCCCGCGGAAGAAGAAGCCACTGTATAAGTCGCTCTTCTTCCAAATTCTGATCGCCGTCGTCGCAGGTGTGCTCATCGGCCATTTCTGGCCGAACATCGGGTCCGCCCTCCGGCCACTGGGCGATGGTTTCATTCAACTCATCAAGATGATCATCGCTCCGCTGATCTTCCTCGTGATCGTCACGGGGATCTCGGCAGTGGGCGACGTCAAGGCGGTCGGAAGGGTCGGGGTCAAGGCACTCCTGTACTTCACCGGCGCCACGCTTTTTGCCCTGGTCTTCGGCCTGATCGTGGGAAACCTGGTTCAGCCCGGCGCCGGACTCCACATCGATCCGAGCACCCTTTCCCAGGATGCGCTGAATGCAAAGACCGGGACTGCGCCGCCCAAGGATGCGGCTTCCTTCCTCCTGGACATCATTCCCACGTCTGTGATCGGCGCTTTCGCCAGCAACAGCCTGCTCCAGGTCCTGTTCTTCTCGGTCTTCTTCGGCGCGGCAATCGTCGTCATCGGACGCGAGCGGTGCCTACCGGTCATCAGCCTCATGGAAACCGTCCTGGAACTGATCTTCAAGATCATGTCCTGGATCATGAAGGTGGCACCCATCGGTGCCTTTGGCGCCATGGCGTTCATCATCGGCCAATACGGACTCGACACCCTCGGGACGTATGCGCTCCTGATCGCCTCCTGTTACGGGGCGGCCATCGTCTTCATCGGCCTGCTGTTCCTCGTCGCCTGGAGCTTCGCCCGGGTGCCCCTGTGGCAGTTCCTGAAGTACACCCGTGAGGAATTCCTCCTCGCGCTCGGCACCGCATCCACCGAAGCGGTCATGCCCCGCATCATGACCAAGCTGACCAACGCCGGGTGCTCCCGGGCCACCACTGGCCTGGTTGTCCCGACGGGCTACTCCTTCAACCTCGACGGCGCCGCGATCTACCTTTCGATCTCGCTGCTGTTCCTGGCCCAGGCCTTCGGCCACCACCTCGACCTCGGCCAGCAGTTGGCAGCCCTGGGCGTCCTGCTCCTGACGTCCAAAGGCATGGCGGGCGTCCCGGGCTCGTCGTTCCTGGCTCTCTCGGCCACCGCCGCGGCACTGGGCATCTTCCCGGTTGCCGGCGTCGCGCTGCTCCTGGGTGCAGACCGCCTCATGGACTCCATGCGCGTCGTCGTCAATCTCCTGGGCAACTGCGTGGCTACGTTCGTGGTCGCGAAATGGGAAGGACAGTTCGACCGGTCTGTCATGGTCCGCGCCTTCAACGGCGAAATCACCAACGAGGATTCCGCCATCATGCTCGGGGCCGAAGACGTCTTCGAGGAACAGGAAATCGAGCGCCTCAGCGAAGGACACGAGCCTTCGCCGAAGTTCCGCGGCGGCCCGAACCCCGATGCGATTCCGCAGTTCGAAATGATCAAGCCGGGCCAGCACCGGAGCCCCTCCGTCAGTCCGGACTAAGGCACCACGCACCATTCCAGTTGATCGCCCCACGGCGCCGCCGTGGGGCGATCAACCATTTAAGCCCTCAGAGCAGCGGCAGTAGTTCCGACAAATCGGCGCGCAGGCCCGACGCGGCTACCCGTCCGGCGTCGACGGCGTCGGACCAGGCCAAGCAGCCGGTCACCATCGCCAGCCAAGTGGCGGCGTCGCACTCTATGACGTTGGGCGGGGTGCCGCGCGTATGCCGGGGGCCCTCCACGCACTGGGTGACGCCGAAGGGCGGCACCCTGACTTCAACCGAATTGCCGGGAGCGCGGGCGGTGAGTTCCTCGAGCGAGTATCGCACCGCGGTGGCCAGCACAGTGCGCGACGGCGGCGTCACCGGCACTGTTTCTTGTTCGACGGTGCCCTGCCCGACGGCGGCCTGCCATGCGGCCAGTGCCGCGCGGCCTTCTTCAAGGTCGATCCGGCGTCGTGCAATTGCCATAGTTCGCAGGTTCCAATCAGTCCAGCAGCGCCGAGACGGCGTGGCCCAGGCGGATCCTGCCGACCGAGTGGCCACCGCCGAGAACGGGCTCAACGACCTTTTCGAGCACGCTCGAGACGCCGGGAATATCGACGGCGCCGGCAACCGCGAGAAGTGTGAGTCCAACCAGTGTGGCCGCGCGGGGATTCCCGTCCAGGATCTTCACTGCGACAGAGGCACCTGTGGGGGTTGCCAGGACCAGGACACCCTCCGCTCCGCCCTTTGCAAGCACTTCGAGTTCGTCCATGACGATGGTGTTCGCCTCGCCGCGGCCTTGCACCGCCCACGGGTAGTCCAGCATGGATGTGGCAATGGTTGCCGCGCGGGCGTTGGAGCTCCGGTCCCGCGGGGCCTGCGCCAGGCGCGAGTAGGCCCGCGCCAGCCCGGTCAGGGAAAGCGCAGCCACAGGTGCTCCGCATCCATCAATGCCGAGGTGGGCGATTTTCTCGCCGCTGTATTCCTCGATGACGGTCCGCACGCGCTGTTGCAAGGGATGGTTGGGCTCCAGGTAACTGTGCGTGTCCCAGCCGTTCTCGGTGCAGGCCCAGAGGAACGCAGCGTGCTTGCCTGAACAATTGGAAGCCAACTTGGACTTGCCGTGCTCGGAACGGATCAGCCAATTGCGGGCGACTTCGTCCTGCGGCCACACCGAGGGGCATTGCAGCTGTTCTTCCCGGACGCCCGCTGCTTTCAGCATGCCTTCCACCACGTCCATGTGATCCAGCGAGCCCACATGGCTGGCACACGCCAAAGCCACCTGGGCGCCGCGGAGTGGCACGCCCGACTGCATTGACGCGAGGGCCTGGAAAGGCTTGAGCGCGGAGCGGGCGTAGATGGGCGTCGTGATGTCGCCGAGCCGGGTCACCACGGCGCCGTCACCGGCAAGTACCACTGCGGAACCGATATGGCGCGATTCGATGAAGCCGCTGCGTTCGATCACTGCCAGTTCGACGGCGGACTCAACGCTGAAGGTTTCATGCGAGCTCAAGGGCATGATGCAAGTCTAGGGTGAACGAACCGTCTTCCCGGGCTACTCCACGGTCACCATGACGGACTGCCATCCCGAGGCGCCGTCAGGCACAGGATCCGCGCGCTTTTCGGTCTGCACTTCGCCGGTTCTGTCCGTGGCCCGGACCTTGATGTAGTGGGGTCCCGGAGTGGCGTCCCAGTTGAAGGACCACTGCCGCCACGTGACAACAGATGCCTCCGCCGCAAGGGTGGCTTCGACCCATGGGCCGTTGTCTATCTGGACCTCCACCTTCTTGATGCCGCGGGTCTGGGCCCAGGCCGTGCCGCCCAAAGCGACCCTGCCGGCGGGCACCTTGGCGAAGGACTTGGGAACTTCAAGGCGAGCCATGGTCTTGATCGGACCCCGCTCGGACCATCCGCGGGTGGTCCAATAGGCTTTGCTGTCCGCGAATCGGGTGACTTCCAGATCCACCACCCATTTGGTCGCGGAGACGAAGCCGTAAAGACCCGGAACCACCATGCGCACGGGGTAGCCGTGTTCGAGCGGTAGGGGTTCGCCGTTCATGCCGATGGCCAGGATGGCATCCCTGCCGTCCTGGAGCACTTCCAGGGGGGTGGAGGCGCTGAAGCCGTCGATCGAGGTGGAGAGGACCATGTCTGCTCCGGGTTTGGGTCGGGCTTGTTTGAGCGCGTCACGGATGGGCATGCCCAGCCATTTGGCGTTGCCGGCCAGGTTTCCGCCTACGGGGTTGGACACACACGTGAGCGAGACGTGGGTTTCGATCAGTTGGGCGTCGAGCAGATCCTGAAAGTTCAGCAGGACCTCCTGCTCCACCAGTCCGTGGATCCGGAGCTCCCAATCCTGGGCGTTGATCTCAGGCACGCTCAAGGCGGTGTCGATCCTGTAGAAGTCCTTGGCCGGGGTGAGCCAGGGGGTGACTCCCGGCGTCGGGGACTGGACGCCCGCGGGAACGGGGGCAGCAGCCCGGGCCGGAGCGGGGAGATTCAAAGAATCCCTGGCCTTGGCCACATTGCTGCGCGCGGCGCTCAGGAACCGACCGCCGCCGGCTGCGATGGCGGCTGCGGCAACGGTGATACCGGTGGCGGCAAAGAAGGTTCGGCGCGTCGTGGCGGGACGCTCGGTGCCTTTGGCCGCGGTGTCGGCAGGGGCGTCAGGGAACGACTTCAGCCGCCAGAGCCGGGCCGCCAAGAGGCGGAGAACCACGAGCCCAGCCACCGTGCCGATCAGGCTCGGTATGGAATCGACAGGCTTCACGCTTGCCCGGGTTACGACGGCAGCCACAATCACCGCACCCATGCCGAGAACACCCAACACGCCCAGCGCCCAATTGCGGAAGGCCACGATACCCAGCACGCAAGCGAGCACGAAGATGGTCAGGCCCATGCCCACAAACAGTGCAGCCTTGTCGTTTGTGCCGAACGTGGTGACGGCGAAGTCCTTCATCCACGGCGGCGTGAAGTCGATGAAGGTGGACCCCAACGCAATCACAGGAGTTGCCCGGGCCGTAAAGAAGGCGCCGATCAGTTCCGCAACGGAAAGTACGACGGCGGCAGCGGCCACCCCGGCCAGTGCAGCCGATGCGGTGGGTCCCTTGAGCCAGTTCCTGAGCTTCTTCATGCAGGTGGTTCGTAGCCGGAGGCTGCCAAGATGGGTTGGACATGCGCCTTCTTGGTCGCCGCGTCCGGGTCGGACATGCTCAGCGCTGTCGCTCGGGAGTGGGCATATCAGTGCTATGTCCATTGCTCGTAACGAAGGGTGGGCATGCTCGCCCGTGGCTTGTAGCCAAGGCTGGGCACGTCCAGTGGTGGAGACAGCTTAGGAGTCCTGCCCCCGCACAAAGTACCCTTGAAGACTGTGAAGGTACTCGTCATTGGCCCCGGCGGCCGCGAACACGCAATTGTCCGCTCCTTGCTCAAGGATCCCAACGTTTCCGAGGTCCATGCGGCTCCGGGAAACGCGGGCATCGCCAAGCTGGTCCCGACGTACGCGATCGACGGGAACAACCCCGGCGCGGTCGCAGCGCTCGCGACAAAGCTGGCGGTTGACCTGGTTGTCGTCGGCCCTGAAGCTCCGCTTGCGGCGGGCGTATCCGACGCCGTCCGCGAAACCGGTATTCCGGTCTTTGGCCCCAGCAAGGCCGCAGCGCAGCTCGAAGCCTCCAAGGCGTTCGCCAAGGAAGTCATGGCCGAGGCAGGCGTACCCACCGCCATGGCCCGCGTGGCAACGAACGCCGCAGAGGCTGCTGACGCACTGGACACCTTCGGCGCTCCGCATGTCGTCAAGGATGACGGACTGGCCGCCGGCAAGGGGGTTGTGGTCACCAATGACCGCGAGGAAGCACTCGCCCACGCCCAAGCTTGTTTCGACGCTGGTGGAACCGTGGTGATCGAGGAGTTCCTGGACGGGCCCGAGGTCTCCCTGTTCGTGCTGTGTGACGGCCGCACCACGGTGCCACTGTCCCCGGCCCAGGACTTCAAGCGGATTTTCGACAATGACGAAGGCCCCAACACCGGTGGCATGGGCGCCTATACCCCGCTCGACTGGGCGCCTGTTGGCCTGGTCCAGGAAGTCATCGACCGGGTGGCCCAGCCCACCGTGGACGAGATGGCCAGCCGTGGAACTCCGTTCGTCGGCGTCCTCTACTGTGGCCTGGCCCTGACTTCCCGCGGCACGCGCGTCATCGAATTCAACGTCCGCTTCGGCGATCCCGAAACCCAGGCAGTCCTCGCCCGGCTCAAGACCCCGCTCGGCGCCCTCCTGCTGGCAGCCGCCAAGGGCGAACTGGACCAGGCCGAAGAGCTGCGCTGGTCGAAGGAGTCGGCAGTCGCCGTCGTCGTCGCCGCCGAAAACTACCCGGACACCCCCCGCACGGGGGACCGCATCCGCGGCCTGAACAAGGTGGACGCGCTTGAAGGCGTCCACGTCATCCACGCCGGCACCAAGCAGGACGAAGAAGGCCGGCTTGTTTCCGCCGGCGGACGCGTGCTGGCGGTTGTCGCGCTGGGAACGGACCTCGTGGAGGCCCGCGAGCGGGCTTACGACGGCGTGGAGCTGGTCCAGCTCGACGGCGGACAGTTCCGTACCGATATCGCTGGCAAGGCAGCCCGCGGCGAGATCCACGTGGTCTCCCCGGCCACCGGCTCCATCCCTAACGTGAAGGCCTGAACCATGCCTGAAAACAACGCAAACGGCCTGCAGACCGAAACCCTCGACCTCCCGGGATGGAAGCACTTCTACTCGGGCAAAGTCCGCGACCTCTACGTTCCGGCGGATGATCTCGGCGGGGCCGAATCCAGCCAGGACCGCGTCTTGGTGGTGGCCAGCGACCGCATCAGCGCCTACGACCATGTCTTGAGCAGCGAGATCCCGGACAAGGGCCGGGTCCTCACCCAACTGAGCCTGTGGTGGTTCGAACAGCTTGGCGTGGAGCACCACGTCCTTGCATCCACGGTCGCCGAGGGTGTGCCCGCAGAAGTTGAGGGCCGGGCGATGATCTGCAAGCGGCTGGAGATGTTCCCCGTGGAATGCATCGCCCGCGGGTATCTCACGGGCTCCGGCCTCGCCGAGTACCGCCAATCAGGCACCGTCTGCGACATTCCCTTGCCCGAGGGTCTGGTTGACGGCTCACGCCTGGGGCACGCCATCTTCACGCCTTCTGCCAAGGCTGAAGTCGGCGAGCACGACGAGAACATCACCTACGACGACGTCGTCGCGATGGTGGGCGACGATATCGCCGCACGCTTGAGCGAACTCACGTTGAAGATCTACACCCGCGCGGAAGAGATCGCCCGGGGCCGCGGAATCATCCTGGCCGACACGAAGGTTGAGTTCGGCATCGACGTCAACACGGGCGTCATCACCTTGGGCGATGAGGTCCTGACGCCGGATTCCTCACGCTTCTGGGATGCGTCCACTTACGAGCCGGGCAAAGCGCAGCCCTCGTTCGACAAGCAGTTTGTGCGTGACTGGCTGACTTCCGCGGAATCGGGCTGGGACCGCTCGAGTGACACCCCGCCGCCCGCGCTGCCGGCCGACGTCGTGGAGAAGACGCGTGCCCGCTACGTGGAAGCCTACGAGAAGCTGACCGGCCGGACCTTCGTCTGACTCGCAGTTGTTGTGGGTTTGACGCTCATAACGACAACAACAGCGAGTCAGTTGGGAGTCCCTCAACTCTCCATGAACCGCAGGTACTTCGCGGCCT
>NZ_JBZAYA010000039.1:0-17880 GCF_058244265.1 Arthrobacter sp. SE2
TGGCAGCGTAGAATCATCCACTAATTCCGCTGTCCGAAATCCCCGCAGCAGCTCAGAATCCTCAAACGAGTGGGTGATGCGCGCCGGGAAATCGAAATCAGCGCTTTGCCGGTTGCGGGCCTCCAGGCTGTCGGCGATGAGCGAGCACGGGTTGGGTGCTGCGCCCGCAGCGGGTACGTTGCGGGCGCAGCGGCCTGGTAGGTGTGTGTTGCCGGGATTCGCTGTTATTGCTGGGGGCTAGCTGATGGCAAGGCTGACTTCATCTGCTTGACGTCCAGGGAGGTGAGGTTAGCGTTTCCTCCGTTGGAGAAAGCTTCGATGCCTTGGCTGGATGGGTCGGGGAAGATCTGGTCTGTCAGGACGATCTTTCCGTCGTCGGCGAAGACTTCGACCGAGGACCAGTCGACCAGGATGTGAAGTTTGACCGCTCCTCCAGTCGTGGTTAGCGGCGCGGTCTGGACTCCGGGGAAGCTGGAGCTGAATCCTACGGCGCCGGACTTGGTCCGGTCGATGTAGACCTGTCCGGACTTGTTGTCATAACCGATGAGAGTTTCCTGGCCGGACCCGGTGTGGACCTTCAGTCCATAGGAGCTGGCGGTACCGGCAGCGAAGGACGCGGTGATGTCGACCGCTTTCCCTGTGGCCGGCAGGACGGTGCTTCCGGCGGGCACGGACATTTTCTCCTCGTGGACGGACGGCCCTGTGGTGAGTTCGTTGAGCTGATTGACCGGTGTCTGCGCCAGACGGGTTACCCCGTCAACGTTTTGAAGTGACAGCTCCCGGGGGACCGTCATCGCGCTGCGCCAGGGTGAGGTGGGGATGGATCCTCCGTAGTCCCAGTTGTTCATCCAGCCGATCATGATCCGTTTGCCGCCGGGGGCGTCGTTGAAAGTGACTCCGGCGTAGTTGTCCTTGCCGTAATCGACCCAGTGTGCGCGCTGGATTGCCGGTTGTGCAGCGGTGTCGGAGAGGGTGAACTGGTCGGCGAGGATATGCCCCCAGCCCCCTGTGTTGTTGTCGCTGATTTCGATGTGCCCGGTTTTTCCTTGAAGGTCGCTGAGGTCCCAGCTGTTCCAGTCCAGGCTTTCGCTGTCCTGTCCCCTGGAGCTTCGCACGACTTTTCCGTCCACCACGAGGTTGACGGAGGTCTGCGTGTCCCAGGGCTTGGCTGCGGTGTCGGCGAAGACGATGTCGCCCACCATGAGGTGGCCCCATCCTCCGGTGGACCCGTCGTTCTGGTCCACGACCTGGATCTGTGCCTGCTGGCCTTGGTACTTGCTCACGTCCCAGTTCGTCCACGTCAGGTCAGGGCTGTTGGGGCCGGTGGTGGTCGCGACGACCTGTCCGCCGATGATCAGGTTGACCGCGGTCGGGTTCGCCTGGCCCGAGGGGTGGTTCCCGCCGGCGACCTGGAGATCGATGTACGGGCTGTTGACCGTGAACGTCGGCGAGGTGATGGTGCCCGTGCCGGGATCCCCCGCGGGCGCATAGGTGTCCAGCACCTTCGGGCCGAGCTGGTTGGGCAGGCTCTCTGTCGACGGGCCGGAGTTGACGAAGGATCCGGTGGCGGTCCACCCGGCACCGTAGGTGGTCCCTGAGAAGTCGTTGAAGACCTGACCGGTCGGCAGGGTGCCGAACGGTACCGTGTTGGGTACGTAGGGGTGGTTGCCGCCGCCGACGAGGAAGTTCAGGTGGGGCTTGCTGACCGTGAATGTCTGCGAGCTCAGCGTCCCGGTCGACCCGTCGCCGCCGTTGAAGCTGTTGACCAGGTAGTTGCCCGGGAATCCGGAGACGGTCTGCTGGTTGGGCAGCGTGCCGGCGGCGGGCGAGGTGCCGAACGCGGTGCCGGTGGCTGTCCAGCTCCCGAAGCTGCCGGTCTCGAAGCTGTCCAGCGGGGTTCCCGCTGGGGCGACGTAGGGTTTGTCATCGGAGGTGAACGTCGTACCGTCGAAACTTCCCGTGAAATACTGCACGCCCGAACCCCCGGCGATCCCGCCGGGGTTGAGGTTGACCGTGAGTACCCACTTCTGTTTCCCGGGATTGGCCGGGTCCGGCAAGGGGAACAGATCCGGGCACTCCCAGACGCCGCCGGTGGCACCGGCAGGTCCGAAATCACTCAGATGTTTCCACGTTTTCAGGTCAGGAGAACTGTAGAAAGTCACCTTGTGCTGGTCAGACAGCACGGCTGACATCAGCCACTCATGCCCGGCCTCGTACCAGAACACTTTCGGGTCCCTGAAATTGTTCGAGCCGATATCCAGGACTGGGTTCCCGGCGTACTTGGTGAAGGTCCGGCCTTTGTCCATGCTGTAGGCGAGAGCCTGGGACTGCTTGCCTGTGGCTTTATCGGCCGCCGTGTAGATGGCCACCATGGCAGGGTTGCCCGGCTGGCCGAAACCTGTCGTGTTGTTCTTGTCGATGACCGCACTGCCGGAGAAGATCATGTCTTTCCCATCCTGCGGAATGGCCAGCGGTAGCTGCGTCCAGTGCACCAGGTCGGTGCTGACGGCGTGGCCCCAAGACATGTTGCCCCAGGTGTCCCCGGAAGGGTTGTACTGGAAGAACATGTGGTATTCGCCCTGGTAGTAGAGCAGCCCGTTCGGATCGTTCATCCAGTTCGTCGCCGGGCTGAAGTGGAACTGGGGCCGGTATGTCTCGGAGTAGGGCGCGGAAGTCCCGGCCGCGCCGGAAGGCGTCGAGGCCGCCCCGGAGGTGTCCGCGGCCAGAGCCGGGGCGGACAGCGGAAGGGCGCTGCCAGCAGTCATTACGGCTGCGAGGATCAGGGCGTTGAGACCCTTTTTTGATTTTGGTCCGGGTGTCAGCCCGGGACCGGAATGTGTGCGGCGCACGTATTCACCTTTCGTGTCGACAGTGACAGGCAGGTAATGCCGGTTGTCGCCCGGGCTGGTTTTGCAGGGACTTGGTTGAATCAAATCCTGCGCGCGTTTTGCGCCAGAGTCACCGGAACGTAGACAACGTTGTCAAAAGGGGAACTTACGACCTGTCCACCGGACAAGTCAACGATTTCAAAGAAAACCACGGGGCAGAATATCCGATGCAGAAACATCAACCCGGGGCCCTTTCCGCTTGGTGGATGGCTCAATCCCAGCACGCGGACCGCGGCAATCGGGGGCGATAGCCAAGGCCAATCCAACCAGTCATCTCCAGCTCGGATGCTCCAATCCTCGGATCTGCCGGGGGCGCGTGGCCATACCGGGTCTACGAGCGAGCCTACGAGCGAGCAGGGAAAATATAACTAAATCGCCGGGCCGTGAGGGAAGTCGACTAGGAGGAGACAACGGTGTCGACCTCGGAGATTGGCCTTCACCGACCCGCGCCTCTGCGCGGCCATCGTGGACCGGCTCACCTTCAACGGAGCCGTCATCGAAACCGGGACGGCCTCCTACCGCCTCGCCCACACACTGGCCCAACAAGCGGCCAGCCAAGCCGCCACGAGGAAGTTCAATGGGTGCTCGCGCCGGGTGGTATCCCGGTGGAAGCCGTTGACAGCTACGAGGTAACGCGTGTAACCTCGCTCACAATGCGGTAGGTAACTCGCGTTACCTCAGCGCAAGCGCGGGAACACCTCAGACCGAACCCTGGCACAACACCCAGGACCAACGAAGACCACCGGAGCATGCAATGGCGAAAACCACGACCCCCAGGAAAGCCGCGGCTGTGCGGCAGCGGGGTGTGACCATGAGTGATGTCGCCCAGCACGCCGGTGTCTCCCGTACAGCAGTCTCGTTCGTGCTGAGCAACCGCGAAAACGCCAGCATTTCTGAGGAAACGCGCACCCGCATCAACGACGCCGTGCAGGCTTTGGGTTACCGCCCGAACGCCGGAGCACGCGCACTGGCTTCCCAGCGCAGTGATTGGTACGGACTCGTCACCGAGATCGTGACGGCCCCGTTTGCGGTGGACATCATCAAGGGCGCCCAGGACCAGGCCTGGCTTGACCATCGGTTCCTGCTCATCGCGCCTTCCGACCAGGCCGATGCCGTAGGACCCAATCAAGGCCTGGAAGATGCAGCAACGGAAAAGCTGCTGGAACAACGAGTGGAAGGACTTTTGTACGCGGCAACGTACCACCGCGGCGTGCATGTTCCGGAAAGCGCCCACGAGGTTCCCACCGTCCTGATCAATTGTTTCGACGCGGACGGGAAGCTGCCCTCGATCGTCCCGGACGAGCGCGCGGGCGGCAGGGTTGCCGTCGAGCGTTTGCTCCGGGCCGGCCACAGCAGGATCGGAGTCATCAACCTGGACCCGCACATTCCCGCGGCCGTCGGGCGTTTGGAGGGTGCCCGCGAAGCACTCGCCGGCGCCGGGCTCGAACTGGATCCGGAGCTGGTGGTGTCCGGGCATGCGACGGCGGATGGAGGCTACGAGGCGGCCTGCGAAATCCTGGACCGCTATCCGAAAGATCAAAGGCCAACCGCCCTGTTCTGCCTCAATGACCGCATGGCGATGGGCGCTTATGACGCCATCAAGGAACGGGGACTGACCATCCCCGGAGACATCGCCGTGATCGGCTTCGACAACCAGGAACTGATTGCGGCCTACCTCAGGCCAAAGCTGACCACGGTTGCGTTGCCCTTCGAAAAAATGGGCGCACTGGGAGTCCAGACGCTCGCAGCTCTCACAGCAGGACAGCCGATCACTGCCGACCAGCAATTGGTCGACTGTCCGCTGCTAGAACGCTCTTCGGTCTGACCGTGAAATCAATGCCGAAGAGCAAACCCTTACCCACCCCTTCACCTTGCTGATGAAGATAGGAAAGAGATACCCATCATGACACAACCCCGATTCTTGAGGTCTGCCCGCATTGCAGCGGCCGGACTGGCTGTGGGTGCGATGCTGCTGACTGGCTGCGCTGCCACCGTCAACAAGTCCGCAGGCACCGACGCCGGAGCTAACGCGAACGCCTTCCTGACCATCCCGCGTGAGGACATGAGCACCTTCGACCGTAACTTCAACCCCTTCGCCCCCACTGTGAACCCCATGGTCCAGCAGGCCATCTACGAACCCCTGCTGGTCTTCAACCCGGCCAAAGGCAACACCGTCCCCTGGCTGGGCGCCTCCTGGGACGCTGCCAAGGACGGCAAGTCCGTCACCTTCACCCTGCGTGACGGCGTGAAGTGGTCCGACGGGCAGCCTTTCGTCGCCGATGACGTGGCCTACACCTTCCAGCTGCAGAAGAAGCTCAAGGGCGGCTTCGAGTACCTGGATTCCGTCACTCCGGCGGGCACCGACAAGGTGACATTCACCTTCAACAAGCCCTGGTCCCCCGCGCTCTATGAGATCGGGCAGCTCCCCATCCTCCCCAAGCACATCTGGTCATCCATCGCCGATCCGGCGAAGGACACCAACGCCAACCCCGTGGGAACCGGCCCCTACACCCAGGTGGACAGCTTCCAGTCCCAGTCCTTCGTGCTGAAGAAGAACCCGAACTACTGGCAGCCTGACAAGCAGAAGATCGCCGGCATCAAGATGCTGGCGATGTCCGGAAACGATGCCGCCAACCTGGCCAGCGTCAACGGCGATGTGGACTGGTCCACCCAGTTCATCCCGAACATCGAGAAGACCTTCATCGCAAAGGACAAGGACCACCGCCACTTCTGGTTCCCGCCGACGGGCGCCATGATCAACTGGCAGTTGAACACCAGCGAGGCGCCGTTCAATGACGCGACGGTGCGCAAGGCCCTGAGCATGGCGGTTGACCGTGACCAGGTCACCAAGATCGGCATGAGCGGGTACGCCACTCCGGCCGACTGCACAGGCCTCTCCGGCAACTACGCGAGCTGGAAGAACGCCGATGTGGCGAACAACTGCACTTGGACCAAGCTGAACGTCGACGAAGCGAACAAGATGCTCGACGCCGCCGGTTACCCCAAGGGCGCGGACGGCAAGCGCACCCTCAAGGACGGCAAGCCTTTCGAGTTCAAGATCTCCGTGGGCGCCAGCTCCTCCGACTGGCTCTCCGTGGCCAACGTGATCTCCCAGAACCTCCAGGCCATCGGCGTGACCGCCAAGGTGGACTCCCCTGACTGGGCCTCCGTCGTCTCCGGCTACGAGCAGGGAACGTTCGACACCGGCATCGTCTGGAGCGCGAACGACCCCAGCCCGTTCAAGTACTTCAGCTCCACCATGGGCACATCCACCGTCAAGCCGGTGGGCGCCAAGGCCACCGAGAACTACCACCGTTTCGGGGATCCAAAGGCCGATGATCTCCTGCAGCAGTTCGCTGCTGCTGGCGACGAAGCCGCACAGAAGCAGATCGCGAACCAGCTTCAGGCAGAATACAACGCGGTGGCCCCGACGGTTCCGCTGTTCTCCGGCCCCGAATGGGGCGACTACACGGACGTTCACTTCACGGGATGGCCCACTCAGGACAACCCCTACGCAACGCTCTCTGACCGCTCCCTCACCACGGTCCTGGTCCTGACCACTCTGGAACCGCGCAAGTAGCCGGCGCCAGTTCTCGGCCGGTGGCTGTAGGTGCCATATTCCGGTTCCCACCGGCCGAGAACCTTTTCATCTTTCCCGCCCGGGACCACTGTCGTCCCGGACCCCGCCTTTCCCGAACGGAGCAACCGTGCGCTTCATCCTGCGCCGCCTGGGTTTCTACCTGATCGCCTTCTGGGCCTCCATCACCCTCAACTTCCTGCTCCCGCGTTTCATGCCGGGAGACCCCGTCTCACGCATGTTCGCCCGTACCCAGGGCAAGATGCAGCCCGAACAGATCGAAGCCCTGCGCAAGATGCTCGGCGTGGATACGCGGCCGCTCTGGGAACAGTACGTCGACTACATGCACAACATCCTGACCGGCCAGGTGGGTGTCTCAATCTCGCGTTTCCCCACCCCGGTCACCGAGGTCATCGCCAGCCAGATCGGCTGGACCCTTTTGCTGGGCGGAACCGCCCTGGTGTTCGCCGCCATCATTGGCAATCTCCTCGGCATCCTGGCCGCCTGGCGACGCGGCGGCGCGATCGACTCCGCCCTGCCGCCGCTCCTGATCTTCATTGGATCCTTCCCGTACTTCTGGCTGGCCATGGGAGCCCTGTACCTGTTCGGCGTAGTGCTGGGCTGGTTCCCGATCCGCCACGCTTTCACGGATGGACTGGAGCCCGCCTTCACCTGGGAGTTCATCGGCGACGTCGGCGCGCACCTTGTGCTCCCGGCGCTGACGATCGTCCTGGTGTCCATCGGCGGCTGGATGTTGGGCATGCGGAACACCATGATCGCCACGAACGCCGAGGACTACATCACCATGGCAGAGGCCAAGGGTCTCCGGCCGGGCCGCATCATGCTCCGCTACGCGGCAAGGAACGCCATGCTCCCGTCGGTCACGAGCTTCGGCATGAGCCTGGGCTTCGTGGTGGGTGGTGCAATGCTCACCGAAGTGGTGTTCGCGTATCCCGGCGTCGGCTACCAACTCCTCAACGCCGTCCAAGGCCTCGACTACCCGCTTATGCAGGGCCTGTTCCTGACCATCACCGCCGCCGTGCTGCTCGCGAACTTCCTGGTGGACATCCTCTACGTCCGCCTCGACCCGCGTGTGCGCAGCAACTGAGGGACCCATCATGACAACCGCAATTCTCAAGCAGCCCACTGAGCCCACTGAGCCCACAGCTGCCCGCAAGCCCAACCGCAGTTTCGTCCACGGACTTATCACCAACAAGAAGGCCCTGGTGGGCATGATCGTGATGCTCGTGTTCATCGCGCTTGCGTTCCTGGCCCCCGTGCTGTTCCCCGGAGACCCATCGCGGATCACCGCGATGGCCTCGCTGGAACCGTCTCCCGAGCACTGGCTCGGCACCACGGCCAAAGGTCAGGACGTGCTTGCCCTGACTGTCCATGGCTCCCGCAGTTCCCTGTTCGTCGGGTTGACTGTGGGCTTCGCATCCACCTTCATCGGCATTTTGGTGGGCCTGGCGTCGGCGTACTTCGGCAAGTTCATTGACGAAGCACTGTCCCTGGTGACCAACGTCTTCCTGCTCCTGCCCGGACTCCCGCTCCTTGTCATCCTGGCAGCTTTCCTGCCGCCGGGTTTGGGAACCGTGATCCTGGTGCTCGTGGTCACCGGCTGGGCCGGGTCGGCACGGGTATTGCGCTCCCAGGCGTTGTCCATCCGCTCAAAGGACTTTGTGGCCGCGGCCGTTGTGTCCGGCGAACGGGCGGGCCGCATCATGTTCCGGGAAATCCTGCCGAACATGGCATCGATCGTCATGGGAACCTTGCTCGGCTGCGTGATTTACGGTATCGGCGCCCAGGCAGGCCTGGAGTTCCTTGGCCTGGGCGACGTGAGCACCGTTTCCTGGGGCAACAACCTCTTCTGGGCCGGCAACGAGGGCGCCCTACTGACCGGCAGCTGGTGGGTCTTTGTTCCCTCGGGTGTCTGCATCGCGCTGGTCGCGTTCGCACTGGCCCTCATCAACTATGCCGTGGACGAGGTCACTAATCCGCGGCTACGGAAGATCAAAACCCCAAAGAATACCGAAAGGAGCGCCGCCAAGTGACAGTCTCACAAGTTTCCTTCGGCTCCCATGAGCCCGTCCTCGACGTCAAGAACCTCAGCGTCAAGTACATCGGCGACACCCGCTCCACCACCGCCGTCGACCGTGTTTCCTTCAGCATCGGCACCGGTGAGGTGTTCGGGCTGGCGGGCGAGTCCGGCTGTGGGAAGTCCACCATCGCCAACTCGATCATGCGCCTCCTGAAGGATCCCGCGAAGATCGCCGGCGGCAGCATCTCCTTCGGCGGCAAGGATGTCCTGGCCATGAGCCCGGACGAGCTGCGGCGCTTCCGCTGGCAGGACGTCGCTATGGTGTTCCAGTCGGCCATGAACTCGCTCAACCCAGTGCTGACCATCGGCGAGCAGATTGTGGATATTTTCACCACTCATGCGGGCCACTCGCGCAAAGAATCGCTGCGGCGCGCCGGCGAGTTGCTCGAATTGGTGAGGATCGACCCCGCACGCCTCAAGTCCTACCCACACCAGCTCTCGGGAGGCATGCGGCAGCGCGCCGTGATCGCCATGGCCGTAGCGCTCAAGCCGTCCCTCTTGATCCTCGACGAACCCACCACCGCGCTGGACGTCGTGGTGCAGCAGGAAATCATGGCCCAAATCAAGGAACTCCAACGCGAACTGGGATTCTCCGTCCTCTTCATCACCCACGACATGTCCCTCATGGTGGAGCTCTCGCACCGCATGGCCGTGATGTACGGAGGCCGGATCGTGGAGACCGCGAAAGCCCGGGACGTCTACGCAAACCCCCGCCACCCCTACACTCAGGCCCTCATGGGTGCGTTCCCGCCGCTCACCGGTCCGCGGGTTCCGCTGACCGGACTGCCCGACGGCGTGAAGTTCCGAAACATCCCGGACCTCAGCCAAGCAGCACCCGGCCATTTCGTGGCACCGGTCAGTGCCGACGCTTCAGCGGCTGATGACACCGCCATCATGGAAGGAGCCGCACGATGAGCCACGCTGTGCTTTCATCCCAGCGCCCCTCCCCCGACACAGAAGCTACGGCCCTCGAGGTCCGCGGACTAGGAAAGTCTTTCCCTATAGGTGGTTTGTTCTCCCGGGAGTCCGTCCGGGCCCTGCACGGCGTAGACCTGACCATTGGCCGCGGAGAAATCGTGGCCCTCGTGGGAGAGTCCGGGTCGGGTAAGAGCACCCTGGCCCGGTGCGTTGCCCGGCTGGAACGACCGAGCTCCGGCGAGATCCTGATCGACGGCGTCGACGTCCTCAAGCGCGACCGCTTCCAGGCATCGCGCGCCTTCCGCTCCCAACTGCAGATGGTCTTCCAGGATCCCTTCGGCTCGCTGAATCCTGCCCACAGAGTGGAGCATTTCCTGCGGAGGTCGCTAGCGATCCACCGGAAGGGCGGCAGCTCCGAGACAGAGACACAGCAGCGACTCGAGGAGCTTATGACCACCGTAGGCCTGCAGGCCGACATGCTGAACTCCTACCCGCACGAGCTCTCCGGCGGGCAGCGCCAGCGAGTCGCGATCGCCCGGGCCCTCGCCGTGGAACCACAGGTCATCCTCGCTGACGAACCCACCTCCATGCTGGATGTTTCGGTCCGGATCGGCGTGCTGAACCTGATGCGCAAACTCCGCGATGAGCAGGGAATCTCCATGCTCTACATCACACACGACCTCGCTTCGGCCCGATACCTCGCGGACCGGACAGCCGTCATGTTCGCCGGTGAACTCGTTGAAGAGGGCGAGTCCTTGGACCTCCTGGCCAACCCGGCCCACCCGTATACGCAACTGCTGGTCTCAGCCGTCCCGGATCCGGCCAGGGCGGGCTCCTACGATCCCGTCCGCCGGGCCGAGCTGCGGCAGGCTGTGATGGCTTCGACCACTTGCGCTTTCGACGGCGACCCAAACCAGGCCTGCTCGGCCGAGGAACCCGTTCGCCACGGTGTCGGCGACCCTGAAAACCTCCACTGGGTGCGCTGCCACCTCTACCGCCCGCAGGCTGGAGCCGGCGGCCACGCCTTGGCAACTGAACCTACCGTCAACAAGGCCTCCGCATGACAGAATCGACGCACCCGCTCGCCACCGTCCCCCAGGACGAACTGATTGCCCGCGCCGATGCGGACCCCCTTCGGCCGCGCTTCCATTTCGTGTCCCCGGCCGGTTGGCTGAACGACCCCAACGGCGTGAGCCAATGGAACGGCACCTATCACCTCTTCTACCAGTACAACCCCGAAGGCGCCTTCCACCACCGCATCCAGTGGGGCCACGCCACCAGCACCGACCTCGTCCACTGGACGGACCAGCCAGTGGCACTGGAACCGTCCGCAGGTCCGGACGCCGACGGCTGCTGGTCGGGGGTGTTGGTGAACGACGGTGGCACGCCCACCTTGGTGTACTCGGGCCGGCTAGGCGAGAAGGAGTTGCCCTGCGTTGCCGTGGGATCCGCAGACCTGCTGAGGTGGAGCAAAATTCCTCAGAACCCGGTCATCGCAGCCCCGCCGGCCGGCGTGGAGATCACGGCGTATCGCGATCACTGCGTGTGGCGCGAGGAGTCCATCTGGCGGCAGTTGGTGGGATCGGGCATTCGTGGGCGCGGCGGTACGGCGTTCCTGTACGAGTCCCGCGATCTGCGCTCCTGGGAATACGTCGGGCCGCTGTTCATCGGTGACGCCTCCCAGGGCGATCCTGCCGATACCGACTGGACCGGGACCATGTGGGAATGCGTTGACCTGTTCCGGGCAGGCGGGGGCTCGTTGGGTACGGTTCGTACTTCTGCTGACGCGCCCGACGTGCTGGTCTTTTCCGCATGGGACGACGGCGACACCAGACACCCGCTGTACTGGACCG
This sequence comes from Arthrobacter sp. SE2, assembly GCF_058244265.1. Classification (NCBI taxonomy): domain Bacteria; kingdom Bacillati; phylum Actinomycetota; class Actinomycetes; order Micrococcales; family Micrococcaceae; genus Arthrobacter; species Arthrobacter sp. SE2. Next base: position 11,338 of record NZ_JBZAYA010000039.1, read on the forward strand.
GTCGCTATTCGGAAAACTCCTTCGAGCCTGCCGGGCTGCATCGGCTCGACTACGGAGGACGGTTCTTCTACGCGCCGCAGTCCTTCCAGGATCAGTCCGGCCGACGCATCATGTTTGGCTGGCTTCAGGAGGGCCGCAGCAATGCCGCGATGGTGGAGGCCGGATGGTCGGGCGTCATGAGTTTGCCGCGCGTCACCACCCTGGCCGATGACGGGACTCTCCGTTTCGCACCCGTGCCCGAAATCGAGAAGCTGCGCCGGGACCACGTCGGCCTGCCGGAACAGGAATTGGTGCCCGGGGCACCTGTGCCTACCGGGGTGTCCGGCAACCAACTGGACCTCGAACTGGATGTGCAGCTCGAGCCTGGTGCTGTGCTGCGGCTGGGCTTGCTTGGATCGGCTGACAATGGTGTCTTCGGCAGTTCCAGGGAGGAAACAGTGATCGAGCTGTGCCGGACCACTGAAGGCGGCAGCCAAGGCACACTCCGCCTCGACCGTACTCAGAGCAGCCTCGATCCAACCGTTGATGTCGACGACAAGTCCGGACCGCTCCCGATGCCCGACGGCCGGGTGCACCTGCGCGTTCTGGTGGACCGGTCCGCCGTCGAAATTTTCGCCAACGGCAAGCCGCTCACCGCCCGCGTTTACCCGACCCTGGCCGGTGAGCACGTGAGCATCGCCGCCGAAGGCACCGTGAGGCTGCTCTCCTTCGATGCCTGGACCATGGCTGAGATCTTTGGAGGAGCTCGGAACCTCTTCCCCTAACTCAGTCCGCCCTCTCCCGCCTTTGGAGTCATCTCCAAGTCGCTCAGCCGCCGAACAGCGCCCCGCGCCGTTCGCCGGCTGGATGGCCGCCTCACCCTTCCTCAGGAAGACGAAATGAAACGAGACTTTGATTCATGACCGCGGTAACCGCGCACACACGTGAAGCGTCCCGGCCGACAGTGCATTACGCCACCAAAAACACATGGCTCAATGACCCCAACGGCCTCATCTTGATTATGGCAGCTTGATTGGAGACCGGTTTCGCAGTCTGATCGGGGCCCACTTCACGGCTCGCCGGTTGATGAATCGCAGTTTCAGTTGAGCCCACCCCACCGTTGGTTCCATCAAAGTGTTTTTCCCAACAGTGGAAGGCAGTGATGGAGTCGAGAGTGGAGCTGTTCGCGAGTAGCCGGCGGGATGCCAGGGTTCATGGTTTGTCTATCCGGGCTCTTGCCCGCCGGCACCGGGTTGCCAGGAGGACTGTCCGTCAGGCTCTGGCTTCGGCGGAACCGCCCGAGCGGAAGCCTCCCCAGCGCCGGGCTCCGAAGCTGGGTCCGTTGAAGAGTGTTATTGATCAGATGCTGCTCGCTGATCTGGATGCCCCGCGGAAGCAACGCCATACCGCGCAACGGGTTTTCGACCGTCTGGTGGACGAACACCAGGCGGTCATTTCATACTCCACGGTCCGTCAGTATGTGAAGGCCCGCCGGGCCGAGATCGCGGTTGAGTCCGGGAACGCGCCGGTGGACGCGTTCATCCCGCAGGAACACGCCCCCGGCGCCGAAGCCGAGGTCGACTTCGGTGATGTGTGGGTGGACCTGGACGGTGTGAGGACCCGCTGCTACATGTTCGCTTTCCGGCTCAGTCACTCTGGGAAGTCCGTCCACCGAATTTTTCCAACGTGTGCCCAGGAGGCCTTCCTCGAAGGCCACATCGACGCGTTCAATGTGCTTGGCGGGGTGCCGACCAAACATATCCGCCATGACAACCTCACCTCTGCCGTGACCAAGGTCGTCTACGGTGCCGGCCGGCACCGGATGGAGAACGAGCGCTGGGTCCTTTTCAAATCGCACTTTGGGTTCGACGCTTTCTACTGCGAACCAGGCATCAAGGGCGCCCACGAGAAGGGCGGCATTGAAGGTGAGGTGGGCCGGTTCCGGCGGAACTTCCTAACCCCGGTCCCGGCGGTGAAGACCCTTGCCGAGCTCAACGACAAGCTCAGGGTCTGGGACGAGGAAGAAGACACCCGCAGGATCTCCCACCGGCTGCGCACGATCGGGGATGATTTCGCCGTGGAACAGCCCCTGCTCTCACCGCTGCCGGCAGAAGCCTTTGATCCTGGCCTGGTGCTCACGCCACGGGTCGACAGGTCCTCGCTGGTCACGGTCCGTTCGATGAAGTACTCCGTCCCGGCGCGGTTCATCAACCGGAAAGTCCGGGTGTCCCTGCAAGCAACGCAGGTGAAGATCTTCGATGGCCGTGCCCTGATCGCCACCCACCCACGAACGGTGGGCAGGGGCAGGCAATGCGTGCAGCTGGACCACTACCTTGAAGTGCTGCGGATCAAGCCCGGCGCGCTGCCGGGATCCACGGCACTGGCCCAAGCCCGGGAATCGGGGGTCTTCACCCCGGCGCACGACGCGTTCTGGGCTGCTTCTCGCAAAACAGACGGTGACACCAAAGCGGTCCTGGAACTGATCGACGTACTGCTCCTGCACCGGGTGATGGACGCCGAGCACGTGGTTGCCGGGATCACCGCTGCCCTGACGGTGGGCGCGGTCAGCGCCGACGTCGTCGCTGTCGAAGCCAGACGCATAGCGGCCGAACGCAGCACCCCAGGCTGGGTCCGGCCCGATTGCGATCCCGGCGTAAATACCGCTGTCGTCGAGCACCGCGTTGTCAGTCTCACCCAACGCCGCCTGGCAGACCCGGCGGCAGTGATCGCGGGCCTGCCACCGGACACCCGCCCGGTCCCGACAGTTGCCGACTATGACCAGCTGTTGGCCAAACGTACCACCCATGCCACCGAACCCGGACCGTCAACCACATCCAAGGAACAGATCTCGTGAGCCCAACCCCGCCAGTTGTCGTGTCCCAGACCCTGCGCCGCCGCCGCGGCCTGACCGAACAAGCCGCTGTCGCCGCGGTGGATCAAGCCTGCAGACGGCTGCGGCTGCCCACGATCAGGGCCGTCCTGGACGAAGCCCTCTCCGTCGCCGGCAAAGAACAACTCTCCTACCAAGGATTCCTTGCCGAACTGCTGCTGGCAGAGTGTGATGACCGGGACCGGCGTTCCTCGATCCGCAGGGTCAAATCAGCCGGCTTCCCACGGGACAAATGGCTTGGCGACTTCGACTTCGACGCGAATCCGAACATCAACCCCGCCACGATCCACACCCTCGCCAGCGGGGACTGGATCCGCAAAGGCCAGCCCCTGTGCCTGATCGGGGACTCAGGAACCGGCAAATCCCACCTGCTCATAGGCCTTGGCACCGCGGCCGCGGAGAAAGGATTCCGGGTCAAATACACCCTCGCGACCAGACTCGTGAACGAACTCGTGGAGGCCGAGAACGATAAAGCCCTCGCCAAAACCATCGCCCGTTACGGCCGCGTCGACCTACTCTGTATTGACCTATGCCGAGCCCGCAACTATGCCGAGGCAACCGTCGGTTCGGGCTGGTGCACGGGGTTCCGGCGGCTGGCGGCTCGGCATAGTTACAGGCTTTCGAGGAACGCAAGGACCTTGTCTGTCGGATGGTATCGGCCGGGGCTCGCGGATGCTGGTGTGGTCAGGGCGAGGGCTTTCTCCTTGATGGTGAGGTCGGCGTGGACGTAGGCGTCGGTGGACCGTACTCCGGCATGGCCGAGCCAGAGGGCGATCACCGAAGTGTCGACCCCGGCTTGGAGCAGGGTCATTGCGCAGCTGTGACGAAACACGTGGGGGTGGATTCGTTTGCCTGATAGCGATGGGCAGTGTTTTGCCGCGGTGGTCGCGTGGGTACTGACTCTCAGCGCGACAGCGTCGCGGCTGAGCCGCCGCCCGGTGCGGGTTGGGAACATCGGGTCTTGGGGTTGTCCGGCTCGTTCGGCCAGCCAGGAACGCAGCAGTCCCTCACCGGGAGCGGTGAGAGGAACGGCGCGTTGTTTACGTCCTTTGCCTTCGCAGCGGACGTTCGCGCCGGTGCCCAGCGTGACATCGGCGCAGTTCAAGCCCGTGAGCTCGGAAACCCGCAGCCCGGTCTGGATGGCCAGCAGGATCAGGGCCCTGTCGCGTCGGCCCTCCCATCTGGACAAGTCCGGGGCAGCGACGATGGCGTCGATCTCGGGCGGGGTCAGGAACGTCACGATGCGCTTGTCGAACCGCTTCGGCGGGATGGCGAGAACGCGCTGGATCAGCAGTGCGTGCTCGGGGTGGCGTAACGCGGCGTAGGAGAACAGTGAGCGGATTGCTGTCAGGCGGACGTTGCGGGTCCTGATGCTGTTGCCTCTCGTGGTCTCCAGATGGGTGAGGAATCCAGTGATCATGGCCGCGTCCAGGTCGTCCCAGTCCAGTTGGGAAGGCAACTTGCCGGTCCGTGCGTGGATGAACTCCAGCAGCAGCTTGAGGGCATCGCGGTAGGCTGCGATGGTCCGTGGGGTGGCTTGGCGCTGTTGGGCGGGCCGGTCGGTGAAGAACATCTGCAGGGTTGGTGCGATCATCGTCATGAGCGTGCCGCCGTCCAGCCGGTGTTCTGGCGTTCTGCTGCCAGGGAGAGCAATTCCGGCGCGGAGAGATACCAGTAGGTGGATGCCGGTTCGCGGTGGCCCAGGTATGTCGACAGCGATGGAAGCTTCGCCTGTACGTTCTCGCCGGTGCGATACCAGCTGAGGAGGGTGCGGACCGCGAAAGTGTGCCGCAGATCGTGAAGCCTGGGCGCAGAAGGTGCCCCGGCCCCGATGCCGGCGGCATCGACCAGTTGCCGGAATGTCTGGCAGACGACCACGTAGCTGAGGCGTTTGTGGGTCCGGGATACGAAGAAGCTTGGCTCCTTCGGTCGCGGTTCGAGCTCGTCCCGGAGTTCGGCGTGGCGGGCCAGCGCCTGCATGGCAGTGTGGTGAAGTGGAACCAGCCGGGATTTGCCGAACTTGGATTCGCGGATCAGAAGCAGGCTCTCGGACCAGTCGATGTCGCTGCGGTCGAGCTTGATTGCCTCACCGATCCGCAGACCGGCCGCCGCAAGCAGCCCGATCAAAGTCTCGTAGGTCGCGGCGCGCAGCGGTGAGTGGATCGAGATGCGTGCCTGGCCCATCAGCGCCTCGATGTCGGTTGTGGAGTAGATGAACGGTTGGCGCCATCGTTGCCGGCGCGGCATCAGACCCAACGGCGGGATCTCCGTGCCGGGGTAAATGCCGGCCAGGTAGCGGGCGAACCCCCGGGCTGCCGTCATCCGCCTCGGCCCCGCGGCCGCCACTTGGCCTATCGGCTTTTGCTGCGCCCAATCCAGCGCCGTCTGGGTGGTCACCGTGGACGCTCTGAGACCGTCGAGATAAGCCACGAAGCCTGGCAGCAGCCATCGGGCCTCGGCCATTTCGTGTCCGAGCGAACGGCGCAGTTGCAGATAGTCCGCGAGATGCGGCTCCAGCGCACTCACCGCACGACCCCCGGCCAGGGCTGGGCAACTTGGCGCAGCGCGACCAGGTCAACCTTGGCGTAGAGGGCTGTCGTGGCAAGATCCTGATGGCGCAAGACCTGGCTGATCGCCACCAATCCGGCGCCCTTGCGGAGCATCTCACCGGCCAGTGCGTGCCGCAGCCCGTGCGGTCCGACGTTGGGCAGGCCTGCACGTTTGCAGGACCGCTCGACAACATCGCCGACCAGGTCGGCAACGGCAACCGGTCTTGCCGGCGCGCCTTGCCCCGGACCATGAGCTCACCGGACCGCCAGTCAACGTCATGCAGTTCCATCCGTGCGACCTCGATGGACCGCAGCCCGAGCCGCGCCACCAGCATTACTATCGCGAAGTCCCTGACACCGACCAGCGTGCTGCGGTCAAAGCTGTCGAGCAAAAGCTGCACATCCGACGCGGACATCCCAGGAGGCGGCAGAGTCGCGAATCGCCATCCGCCCACTGCAGGAACCGACGCCGCCAGACTCAACCCGGTAATCCCCTGCAGATAGAGAAAACGCAGGACCGAACGCAGCTCGGCCACCCGGCCCTTCGCCGACCCGGCCGAAACCCGGACGAATTCCCGGAGCAGGAACGCATTGATGTCCTCCCCGGTCAGAGCCTCCGGGGCGAACACTCCACCGGCCGAGGACTCTTGAAGGAACCGGCGTGCGGTGTTCTCGTATCGCAGCACGGTGGTCAGCGCCAAGCCTCGCTCCTCGACCATCCACAGCCGGTACGACGCCAGAAACGAACCCAACGGCGTCACTAAAGGCGCTCTTTCGGGAACGGCGCCCGCCTCCCGCAGGTAGCTCATCAGGGGAACCAAAGCGCGGGGACCTGGGCTCCTGCTCCGGCCACCCCGTCGCCGGGCAGATTGGAACGCAGTCAACCGTTCCTCGTTCAGATCCGCTGTCTTGAGCCCCTCGGCAGAAAGCCAGAGACCGACCTGGCCCAAATCCTTCAACATGTTCCGGACCGTGCCAGGTGTGTAACCCCGCTGCGTCAGCCACGCCCGGTAACCCTCCACGTGCGGCCACAGCTGGCCCGCTTTCCTTCTCGTTCCCGACACTGCACTTTGAGCTGCTGCGGGGATTTCGGACAGCGGAATTAGTGGATGATTCTACGCTGCC